>NZ_JAOTGB010000023.1:0-34792 GCF_044427425.1 Streptococcus sp. 2018WUSS126
TTTTCTACGGTACTTAGGTGTGAAAACTATGTGATATTTGTACATCCATTTGGTATGTGATAAACTGTAACTGGTTTTAGCCATTTCTTTTTCCTCCTTTATCTAACCTGAACAATTAGATTATATCAGGAAAAAGAAATGGAAGCTCAAAGCCTTGTCAGCCACCAGCATAGCTGGTGGTTTTCTTGTTTTTCTCTACGAGAAAAACTGGCTCGAAGCCATAATAAAAGAGAGAGTTGAGCTAGAGATAGCAAACAATAGGCTTTCCGAGTTGTTTTCGGAGAGTCTTTTTTTGTAATTTGATTTTGATATTTTTAAAAGTGTACGATAGAAGTGATTCGAGACGGCAATATCTTCTCTATAGGATAAAAATATTTTGCCATCTGCACTGTTGCGCTTCCTATAAGTTCTACGTTCAGGAGTAGATAAAATGTTCAGAAGAAGTGGTATAGGTTCCAACTTAGTAAAATCAGTCATCGATGATTTGGCGAACAGAAATTCCAAAGCCTTTCAAATTGCAGTTGAATAAGAGAAATTTGGAACCTGGAAGTTATATAAGAGAAGAATAGTCTATTTGCGAAAACGCAAGAGTTCAGCAAATTCTTGCTTTTTTTGATATAATGGAAGAAGCAGTTTTAAGAGGTATCAGGTATGAATATTCAACAATTACGCTACGTTGTAGCCATTGCAAACAGTGGTACTTTTCGGGAAGCAGCAGAGAAAATGTACGTTTCCCAGCCTAGTTTGTCTATTTCCATTCGTGATTTGGAAAAAGAGTTAGGTTTTCAAATTTTTAGCCGAACTAGTTCAGGAACTTTTTTGACACAAAAAGGGATGGAATTCTATGAGAAAGCTCAGGCTTTAGTTAAGGGATTTGATCAGTTTGAGCATCTCTATTTGCCACCTGAGGAAGGTGAGAAGACTTTTTCAATTTCAAGTCAGCATTATGATTTTCTTCCTCCATTGATTACGGAGTTCTCTCGTAGCCACCCGCAGTACCCTCATTTTCGCATTTTTGAATCGACTACAGTACAGATCTTAGATGAGGTTGCTCAAGGTTATAGCGAGCTTGGTATTATTTATTTGAACGAGAGAAATACAAAAGGAATCATGCAGAAATTGGATAAACTTCACTTGCAAGCTGTAGATTTGTCTGCATTTCAGACTCATATCTACCTTCGTGAAGATCATCCTTTGACGAAGAAAGCTGAGATTGAGCCAGCAGATTTGGTAGGTCTACCTACCGTACGGTTCACTCAAGAAAAAGAGGCTTATCTTTATTATTCCGAGAACTTGATTGATACGTCGGATTCCTCGGTTGTGTTTGATGTGACAGACCGTGCTACTTTGAATGGAATTTTGGAGCGTACGGATGCCTATGCAACTGGTTCGGGCTATCTTGATGATGAGAGTGTCAATGGCATTACAGTAATTCCTCTCAAAGGAAAGGTAGACAATCGCATGGTCTACGTTAAACGAGCCAATGATGAACTTAGTTCTTGTGCCAAAGACTTTATTGAAACCATGCAGGCATATTTTGATAAGAAGAAGGATGAAAATGCGTAAAATTGGATTTCCATTTTTGATGGTAGTATTAATTGGTCTGGACCAGCTTGTAAAAGCTTGGACAGTTGCCAATGTTGAATTAGATACGGTAACGGAATTTATACCAGGATTGATGAGCTTAGCTTATCTAAGAAATTATGGTGCGGCCTGGTCGATTTTACAAAATCAGCAGTGGTTTTTCACGATAATGACAATTGTTGCCGTGACAGGCCTAGTGTGGTACTATATCAAACAGATCAAGGGCAATATCTGGATTTTATTCAGTCTGTCTTTGATGATTGCTGGTGCTCTTGGGAATTTTATTGATCGTCTTAGATTGGGATATGTGGTGGACATGTTTCACTTGGATTTTATTAGTTTCCCTGTATTTAATGTAGCAGATATTTGTCTGACAGTTGGTGTAGGTATTTTATTTATTTGTATTATGAAAGAAGAGAGTAATGGAAGTAAGAGTTGAGGTTGGTGGCATTCGTTTGGATAAGGCATTGTCGGATTTGACGGATTTGTCTCGTTCGATTGCAAATGAGCAGATTAAGGCTGGTCAGGTTTTGGTCAATGGACAGCCTAAAAAAGCTAAATATAGTGTACAGGTTGGGGATGTCCTAACCTATCAAATTCCAGAAGTAGAAGAAATCGAATATGTTGCTGAGGATATTCCTTTAGAGATTGTCTTTCAGGACGAGGATGTTGCTGTTGTAAATAAACCTCAAGGGATGGTCGTTCATCCGTCGGCTGGTCACACGTCTGGAACGCTAGTTAATGCTCTCCTTTATCACGTAAAAGATTTGTCAGGCATCAATGGTGTCTTGCGACCAGGAATTGTTCATCGGATTGATAAGGATACTTCTGGCCTGCTCATGGTTGCTAAAAACGATGATGCCCATACAAAGCTTGCTGCTGAATTGAAAGACAAGAAATCCCTTCGTAAGTATTGGGCCATTGTACACGGCAATCTACCAAACGATCGCGGGGTAATTGAGGCGCCGATTGGTCGTTCTGAAAAAGACCGCAAGAAACAAGCGGTGACTGCCAAAGGGAAAGAGGCTGTGACACGTTTTCAGGTTCTGGAGCGTTTTGGTGACTACACTTTGGTGGAATTGACCTTGGAAACAGGACGAACTCACCAAATTCGTGTCCACATGGCTTATATTGGTCATCCGGTTGCGGGGGATGAGGCTTACGGCCCAAGAAAAACACTAAAAGGGCATGGCCAATTTCTTCATGCCAGAACGCTTGGATTTACCCATCCGAGAACTGGTGAGGTTGTTGAATTTACGGCAGAAGCGCCAGCTATTTTTCAGGAGACACTTGAAAAACTGCGCAAGGCTGAATAATAGTATGAAAACCTTATCATCTTGCCCATTTTTTCAACAAATGCTATACTAGAACATGAAAAATGTTAAGGAGAATAAGAATGGAAACTTTACCAAATTGTCCAGAATGTACTTCTGAGTATGTCTATGAAGACGGTGCCTTCTTGGTTTGCCCTGAGTGTGCTTATGAGTGGAACCCAGCGGATGTAGCTGAGGAAGAAAGTGGACCTGTTGCAATTGATGCTAACGGTAATCGTTTGTCGGATGGCGATACTGTGACACTAATCAAAGACTTGAAAGTGAAAGGTGCGCCTAAGGACCTTAAACAAGGTACACGTGTTAAAGGCATCCGTATCGTTGAAGGCGATCACAATATTGATTGTAAAATCGATGGTTTCGGTGCGATGAAGCTGAAATCTGAATTTGTTAAAAAAATTTAAGAGAAAGGGCTGGTTAACCAGTCTTTTGTCATATTTGAAAGGATATTATGAAACATCAAAGTATTTTGTTTTACAGTAGATGCTTGTTAGCTATTTTAGCCATCACAGGTACTGCCTTAGAAATCATTAAATACGGTATCGGGATGCTCATGTATTATACGGTACAATCTAATTTATTGGTATCTCTGTTTGCTGTCTATATGGTCTATGCAATGAGTAAGGGTGCGGATTTACAGACGTCACGTTTTCTTCGTGTAAAGGCTGCTGTAACCATGTCTATCATGATTACTTGTGTAGTCTATCACTTTATGTTGGCCCCTTTGGCAGACGATTTCTGGCGTGTTGAAAATCTACTCTGCCATTATATTGTTCCCTTGTATTTTTTATTAGATACCTTAATAGTAGATCGCCAGCAACAGTACAAGTGGTTTGACCCGATTTGGTGGACGCTTTTGCCTGTTCTCTACACGATTTTTGGTCTAGTGAATGGTCTTTTCATAAAAATTCCAATCCCAGATGCTAAGGACAGTCCTTTTGCTTATTTCTTTCTCAACGTTCCTAAGTATGGTTGGACCTATGTTTTGACTTATGCAGGTACAATTTTTGTTGCTTATCTGACTTGTGGGTTTATGTTGGCGGGACTTAAATCCATAAACCTTAAGACTTCATTGTCTTTTGGAAAAAATTCTCAGTAAAATCCGATAATTTCTATATTTTTTCAGAAAAAAATTGTCAAGGCTGAGATTTTATGCTATACTCTGCTTAATAAATCCTTTAAAACCTGTCCAGAGAGGCAGACAAGGAGTCGGATGTTAAGCAGGTTGGTTCTAACTAGCCTATATTTTCATAGTCTCCTTGTATAAGGAGACTTTTTCTATACTTTTGGAGGTCTTATGAAGACAAAAGAAATCGTTGACGATATGACTATGAAACGGGCGATCACCCGTATCACTTATGAAATTATCGAACGGAATAAGAATTTGGATAATATTGTCCTTGCAGGGATTAAAACACGGGGTGTTTTCATTGCAAAGAGGATTCAGGAGAGGCTTAAGCAATTAGAGGGTATCGACGTTCCGTTGGGAGAGTTGGATACCAAGCCGTTTCGAGATGACATGAAGGTAGAAGATGATACAACAAATATGACTGCCAATGTCAACGATCGTGATGTTATATTAGTAGATGATGTGCTTTATACAGGACGAACTATTCGTGCTGCTATTGACAACATAGTGTCCTTGGGCCGTCCAGCTCGTGTTAGTTTAGCGGTACTTGTGGATCGTGGACACAGGGAGTTGCCTATTCGAGCAGATTATGTTGGGAAGAATATTCCAACTAGCCGTTCTGAAGAAATCATTGTGCACATGGCTGAAATCGATGGTCAAGATGCTGTCCTTCTGGTTGAAGGTACATAGTCGCTTCGTTTACAAATTATCATTCTACATCTAGATCATAAAGGTAGGTATCATCATGACAATTACAAATGGTAAAGTTTCACTCAAACACTTGGTTACAATGGAGACCCTCTCAAATGAAGAAGTATTGGGACTCATTCAACGTGGTATTGCTTTTAAACGCGGTGAAAAGGTAGAGTTGGATCGGAAGTACTATGCTTCTAACCTTTTCTTCGAGGATTCAACTCGGACGCATAAGTCTTTTGAAATGGCAGAGCTTCGTTTGGATATGGGAATGATTGACTTTGATGCTCGTACCAGCTCAGTCAATAAGGGTGAAACCTTGTATGATACCATTTTGACCATGTCGGCACTTGGGGTAGACATTTGCGTGATTCGTCATTCGGAAGTGGATTATTACAAGCAATTGATTGATAGTCCTACCATCCAGACTTCAATTATCAATGGTGGTGATGGTTCAGGCCAACACCCAAGCCAATCCCTACTTGATTTGATGACTATTTATGAAGAATTTGGAACTTTTGAAGGCTTGAAGATTGCCATTGCAGGTGATATTACACACTCACGGGTTGCTAAGTCCAATATGCAAATTTTGAAACGTCTGGGAGCTGAGATTTTCTTTGCTGGACCGGAGGAATGGTACGCAGAGGAATTTGATGTCTATGGTCAGCATTTGAATATTGATGATATTGTGGAAACGGTAGATGTACTGATGTTGCTCCGTGTGCAACACGAACGACATGATGGTGATGGTGGTTTCTCTAAAGAAACTTATAATCGTTTGCATGGTTTAACAGAGGAGCGCTACAAACGCTTGAAAGATACTGCAATTGTTATGCATCCGGCTCCTGTTAACCGTGATGTAGAAATTGATGACCAATTGGTAGAGGCGCCAAAATCACGTATTGTCCGTCAAATGCAAAATGGTGTCTTTGTTCGGATGGCGATTTTGGAAGCAATTGTCAATGGCAAGGCTTAAAAGTTAGCTGTTCAGGTATCTTAGAACTGAGCAGTTAGAAATTTGTTAGACTTATCTTATTTAATGTCACTCAGAGAGGCGACGAATAGAAAGGCAAGGGACAGGTCAATGGTTGCGAGCAACTCATTTCCCTACGCCTGCCTCTATGGAGGTCAGGCTATCCCTTGCACTAGTTTGTACAGTCAATTATTTTCGAATTGACCGTACAAACGTCGGACTATTATTTAATTCTATCCGGAGAGATAGAAAATAGAAAGGAGAGTGGGTGCTCTGTTGCTCGGATTTGTAACTGAATTCGGGCTACGGACTGGGTCAAAAAGATAGTTTTTCCTCGAACGCAAGCGTTCTTGGTCAAACTCCTATTTTGACTATGTCCGCTTAACGCCCTTAATATCTTATTATTATGTCAAAAAGACGTTTGATTTTAGAGGATGGCACTATTTTTGAAGGGGAGGCCTTCGGTGCTGATATTGATGTGACTGGTGAGTTGGTTTTCTCAACTGGGATGACAGGTTATCAGGAATCTATCACGGACCAGTCTTATAATGGTCAGATTTTAACCTTTACCTATCCCTTGGTAGGAAATTACGGGATTAACCGTGATGATTACGAGTCAATCAAGCCGACTTGTAAGGGAGTGGTTGTCAGTGAGTGGGCTCGTCGGGCAAGTAACTGGCGTAACCAGATGACTTTGGATGAATTTTTAAAGGCTAAGAAAATTCCAGCAATTTCTGGAATTGACACACGCGCCCTAACTAAAATTATTCGTCAGCACGGTACCATGAAGGCGACTCTTGCAAATGTCGGTGATTCTGTGGAGCATTTGACAGACCAGTTGAGAGCGACTGTCTTGCCAACCAACAACATCCAGCAAGTATCGACTAAAACAGCCTATCCTGCACCTGGAGTTGGACGCAGTGTCGTTCTGGTTGATTTTGGATTGAAACATTCTATTCTTAGAGAGTTAGCCAAGCGTGATTGCAATGTGACAGTTGTCCCTTATGATACGACTGCTGAAGAAATTCTTGCCCTCCATCCTGATGGTGTCATGCTATCAAACGGCCCAGGAAATCCAGATGATGTTCCAGAAGCGCTAGAAATGATTCGTGGCATTCTTGGGAAAATTCCAATTTTTGGTATCTGTATGGGGCACCAACTCTTTGCTAAAGCAAATGGGGCAACGACTTATAAAATGAAGTTTGGTCATCGTGGTTTCAACCATGCTGTTCGTGAAATTGCGACAGGTCGAGTGGACTTTACCAGTCAGAACCATGGTTATGCTGTAGCTCGTGAGGATTTGCCAGACTGTTTGATGATTACCCACGAGGAAATCAATGACAAATCGGTAGAAGGGGTACGCCACAAGTACCATCCAGGTTTCTCTGTTCAATTCCACCCGGATGCTGCACCTGGTCCACATGATGCCAGCTATTTGTTTGATGAATTTATGGAATTGATGGATTCGTTTAAAAAAGGGCAGTAAGGTCTAACTACTATCGAACTAAACCTTACTGCGTCGGTCTATTATTTAATTCTATCCGGAGAGATAGAAAATAGAAAGGCAAGGGACAGGTCAATGGTTGCAAGTAACTCATTTCCCTACGCCTGGGAGTGGGAAAGAACTCGAAAAGTAAAAAAGAGTTCGTCAACAAGTCTTTAATTTAAGTTGTTGAGCTGAAACAGTCTATTCCCAGACTGTTTCACTCTCACCTCCGCACAGTTGATTAGGTTAAATTTGGAGTATAGAATACGAACAAATTTACCAATCAACCACTGCGCTGAGATGTTGACACCTGCTCTTAGAAATGGTGATATACTTTAATGCTATCCCTTGCACTAGTTTGAAAACTAAAGTAATATCGACTTTAGTTTTCAAACGTCGGTCAGAGCAAGTCGGACTTCATGCGAACGCATGTGTCCTCCTACACAAAGTCCTATGGGACCTTTGCTAACTCTGACACTAGTTTAGAATCTCAATTATTATCGAATTGAGATTCTAAACGTCGGACTTATCTTATTTAATGTCGCTCAGAGAGGCGACGAATAGAAAGGAGAAGGGGGTGTTCTGTTGCTCGGATTTTGTAATTGAATTCGGGCTACGGACTGGGTCAAAAAGATAGTTTTTCCTCGAACGCAAGCGTTCTTGGTCAAACTCCTATTTTGACTGTGTCCGCTTAACGCCCTTAATATCTTAAAATTATGCCAAAACGTACGGATATTAAGAAAATTATGGTGATTGGGTCTGGTCCGATTATTATCGGTCAGGCTGCAGAGTTTGATTATGCTGGGACTCAGGCTTGTTTGGCTTTAAAGGAAGAAGGCTATAGTGTTGTCTTGGTCAATTCAAACCCTGCGACCATCATGACAGACAAGGAAATTGCGGATAAGGTCTATATTGAGCCGATTACGCTTGAATTTGTCACACGGATTTTACGGAAGGAGCGTCCAGATGCTCTCTTGCCGACTCTTGGTGGTCAGACTGGTCTCAACATGGCCATGGAATTATCTAAGGCTGGTATTTTAGATGAGCTTGGAGTTGAGCTGTTGGGAACCAAACTGTCTGCAATTGATCAGGCAGAGGACCGCGACCTCTTCAAACAACTCATGGAAGATCTCAATCAACCTATTCCTGAGTCAACGATTGTGACAACAGTTGAAGAGGCTTTGGAATTTGCTGGTGAAATTGGCTATCCTGTCATTGTTCGTCCAGCCTTCACGTTGGGTGGTACTGGCGGTGGTATGTGTGTCAATGAAGAAGAACTGCGTGAAATAGCGGAAAATGGTCTGAAACTATCACCGGTGACCCAGTGTTTGATTGAGCGTTCCATTGCTGGTTTCAAAGAAATTGAATACGAAGTGATGCGCGATGCGGCTGACAATGCCTTGGTCGTATGTAACATGGAAAACTTTGACCCTGTGGGAATACATACTGGAGATTCTATCGTATTTGCCCCAACGCAGACGCTTTCGGATATTGAAAACCAGATGTTGCGTGATGCCAGTCTCAGCATCATCCGTGCCCTCAAAATCGAGGGTGGTTGTAATGTGCAGTTGGCACTGGATCCCCATAGTTTCAAATACTATGTCATTGAAGTGAACCCACGTGTGTCCCGTTCCTCTGCCTTGGCATCGAAAGCGACAGGCTATCCGATTGCCAAATTGGCAGCAAAAATTGCGGTTGGTTTGACCTTGGATGAAATGGTGAACCCTGTCACAGGAACAACCTATGCCATGTTTGAGCCTGCTCTTGACTACGTTGTGGCAAAAATTCCACGTTTCCCATTTGATAAGTTTGAAAAAGGGGAGCGCCGCCTTGGAACGCAGATGAAGGCAACTGGTGAGGTTATGGCCATTGGTCGTAATATCGAAGAAAGTTTGCTCAAGGCCTGTCGTTCTTTGGAAATCGGAGTCTATCACAATGAAATGCCAGAACTCAGCCAAGCAACAGATGACCAATTAGTTGAAAAGATTGTCAAGGCACAGGATGATCGTTTATTCTATCTTTCAGAAGCTCTTCGACGTGGCTATACAGTAGAAGAACTGGCTCAATTGACGAAGATTGATCTTTTCTTCCTTGATAAGCTGCTTCATATCTTAGAAATCGAGCAGGAATTGGCAATCAATCACGATAATATTGATTTATTGAAAAAAGCCAAGAAATACGGTTTTGCAGACCGTAAGATTGCGGAACTCTGGGGCAGAACAGAATCCTACATTCGTCAACTGCGGACAGAGCACAAAATTGTCCCTGTTTACAAGATGGTGGACACTTGTGCGGCCGAATTTGAAAGTTCAACACCATATTTCTATTCAACTTATGAGTGGGAAAATGAGTCCATCCGCTCGGAAAAAGAATCTGTTTTGGTGTTGGGCTCAGGTCCAATCCGTATCGGACAGGGTGTGGAGTTTGACTATGCGACAGTGCATTCTGTCAAGGCCATTCAGGCGGCTGGCTACGAAGCTATCATTATGAACTCAAACCCGGAAACAGTGTCAACTGACTTTTCGGTTTCGGACAAGCTTTACTTCGAGCCGTTGACCTTGGAAGATGTCTTGAATGTGATTGACCTTGAGCAACCAAAAGGGGTTATCGTTCAGTTCGGTGGCCAGACGGCCATCAATTTGGCAGAGCCATTGGCCAAAGCAGGTATTCCAATCTTGGGTACGCAAGTAGCGGATTTGGATAGAGCTGAAGACAGGGATTTATTTGAAAAAGCCCTGAAAGACCTTGGAATTCCACAGCCACCAGGTCAAACCGCAACCAACGAAGAGGAAGCTCTAGAAGCGGCCCGCAAAATTGGTTTCCCGGTACTTGTTCGTCCCTCTTATGTCTTGGGCGGTCGTGCTATGGAGATTGTCGAAAATGAAGAGGACCTACGTTCTTATATGAGAACGGCGGTCAAGGCTTCACCAGAGCACCCAGTTTTGGTGGATTCGTATATCGTCGGTCGTGAGTGTGAAGTGGATGTAATTTCAGATGGTAAGGATGTCTTGATTCCGGGTATTATGGAGCATATCGAGCGAGCTGGGGTTCACTCAGGTGACTCGATGGCAGTTTATCCGCCACAAACCTTGTCTAAAGAGGTGCAGGCGACCATTGCAGACTACACCAAACGCTTGGCAATCGGTCTTAACTGTATTGGTATAATGAATATCCAGTTTGTTATCAAGGATGAGACGGTTTATGTCATCGAAGTCAATCCTCGTGCTAGTCGTACGGTTCCATTCTTGTCCAAAGTCACAGACATTCCAATGGCCCAGGTTGCAACCAAATTGATTTTGGGGCAAAGTCTTGCGGAAATTGGCTACCAAGACGGTCTTTATCCTGAGAGCACTCAGGTGCACGTTAAAGCACCAGTATTCTCATTCACGAAACTAGCAAAAGTAGATAGTTTGCTGGGACCTGAGATGAAATCTACTGGTGAGATTATGGGTTCGGACTTGACACTTGAAAAAGCACTTTATAAGGCTTTTGAAGCAAGTTATCAGCATTTGGAAGATTTTGGCACTATCGTCTTTACAGTTGCGGATGAGGACAAGGAGGAGGCCTTCCGTCTAGCGGAAAGATACCGTGAAATTGGCTTTATTATTGCGGCTACAAGCGGTACGGCAACTGCCTTCCAAGCTAAGGGCTTAGACTGTCTGCCTGTTGGGAAAATCAGTGGAGACCAAAGAGAGTCGATTCCTCAGCTGGTCCGTAAAGGAAAAGTGCAAGCCATTGTCAATACAGTAGGCAAAAAGCGTGTGGCAGACGAGGATGGAGAGGTTATTCGTGCATCTGCTATCGAAGCAGGGATTCCACTTTTTACAGCCTTAGATACTGCTGCGGCTATGTTGGCTGTACTAGAAAGTCGTAGTTTTTCGACGCGAGCAATTTAGGAGATAAAAAATGAAGGTTCATTTAGTGGATGAGTTTGGGAATGTAAAGGAAGTGAAGGCTGGTTTTTCATGGACAACCTTTTTCTTCAAGTTTTTTGTACCGCTGATTCGAGGTGATTTAAAATGGTTTGCGATTATTTTGGTAGCATTCTTATTTGCCTTGTTAATTGATCGTCGCTTTGATATTCCTTTTATTAATACTGGCTTTGGGATTTTGTGGGGCTATCTCTACAATCGAATCTATATCAAGGAAGCCTTGGCAAAAGGATGGCGTCCGGTTAGTGAAGCTGATCAGGAAGCCATTCGCCAATTTCTACAATCCTAAGTCTTGATTCACAAAGAGATTTAAGTGTGACTTCGTAAGAAGTCACGCTTTTTCTGTTATAATATTTAATATGAAAGTAATCGTAACAACAAGTTTGGGAATGGATGGGTACTTGGTTCAGAAGGCCAAACGGCTAGCTGAAGATCTAGGGATTGTTTACTGTGAGCGGCGGAAGCAAGCCGTGAAGGTCTTACTCAAGCAGGCTGATGCGGTTTTGGTGGTTTATAAGGATCGATTGGTTTTTGAGCAAAAAGAAGGGAGAAAACTCTTTTTCCATCCAGATACTGCCATGTTGCGGATTAAGTCTGGAAGAGATCCGCTTTTAGGATTGCTTGGAAAAGAAAAACAATCAATAATAGACTGTACTATGGGCTTGGGATCTGATAGCATTGTATTAGCAAGTGCTGGTCATCGGGTGACAGCCTTGGAAAGTTCTAAGCTAGTGCACTTTATTGTGAGTCGAGGTTTACAGGATTTTGATAGTGGGCTGCAAGAGGTCAATCGAGCCATGAAATCTATCCAGACAATTTGGACAGATAGTCTGACTTATTTGAAAGAGCAAATAGATAAGTCTGTTGATGTCATTTACTTTGATCCCATGTTTTCAGAAGAAATCAAGGAATCACAAAATCTTTCTGGCTTGTCTGGTTTGGCTGACAGAAGCCGTTTAACGGAGGAAATTGTATCTGAGGCTAAACGAGTAGCTAGGAAGAAATTGATTATAAAGGCTCATTTTCGAGATCAGGTCTTTGAAGAATTTGGCTTTAAACGTCATGTCAGACCTAATCAAAAATTTCACTACGGAGAAATTATTTTGGAGGAGGAAGTATGAAAATCATCGTAACAGGCTTTGATCCCTTTGGTGGCGAGCCTATTAACCCAGCCTTGGAAACAATCAAATCTCTACCTAAGACCATTGCTGGTGCAGAGATTATTCTTGTAGAGATTCCGACTGTTTTTGACAAGGCTGCGGATGTTTTAGAGGAGAAAATGGCAGAACATTTACCTGATGCGGTACTATGTATTGGTCAGGCTGGTGGGCGAGTTGATTTAACTCCTGAGCGTATAGCCATTAACCAAGATGATGCACGCATTCCAGACAATGAAGGGCAACAGCCGATTGATAGAACGATTCGAGAAGATGGTCAGCCTGCTTATTTCTCCACCTTACCCATCAAAGCAATGGTTGAAGCTATTCATAAGATTGGGCTTCCAGCTTCTGTTTCTAATACTGCTGGGACCTTTGTCTGCAACCATCTCATGTATCAAGCTCTTTACTTGGCGGAGAAACAATTTCCAAAGACTAAGGCCGGTTTTCTCCATATTCCCTTCTTGCCAGAGCAGGTTGTCGACAAGCCAGGACTGGCTTCCATGTCTTTGAACGATATTGTAAGAGGAGTTGAAGTAGCCATAGGAGCAATCGTTGAATATAGGGATAAAGAGGATATAAAAAAGGGTGGTGGTAGTACACACTAATGAAAAATATTATGGAAGCAAGAAAACGTGTAGAGGAAATGGAAAAAATATTTAATAGGCATCTAGAGCTGAACAAGTCCCTTTCCGATAGTGTGACCCAACTCAATCAGGAACAATCGACTTATTTACAGTTATTAGATTATTACCAGAGCCAGATCTATATGGAAGATCTTGATTTATCTAATAAGGGGGATTTCAATGGTATTCCTTGCGGAGTATTGAGTGAAGATGGAGTCTATAATTTACTGTTTGACCGTATAAATCTCGCAAGTCAACTGAGAGAACTAGCAGATATGCTCGAGCAATAAAATTTTTTAAAACCTGTCAAGTTTTTTTCTTGACACCCTGTTAAAGTGTGGTATAATAGAACATGTGCTAAATAGCTCTGCTATTTCACCGAATAAAAATACAAAGAAAAGAGAACATTTAAAAATGGCAGTAAAAATCCGTTTGACTCGTATGGGTTCTAAAAAGAAACCTTTCTACCGTATCAACGTTGCAGACTCACGTGCACCACGTGATGGTCGTTTCATCGAAACTGTTGGTACTTACAACCCACTTTTGGCTGAAAACTCAGTAACTCTTAAAGAAGAGCGTGTACTTGAGTGGTTGGCAAAAGGTGCACAACCATCTGATACAGTTCGTAGCCTTCTTTCAAACGCTGGCGTATTGAAGAAATTCCACGAACAAAAATTCTCTAAGTAAGAACAGTAAGCGAGAACACTTATGGACATGATTGAAAATCTCATTATTGCGATTGTGAAACCTTTGATTTCACAGCCTGATAGCTTGACAATAAAAATTGTTGATACACCTGAATTCTTGGAATATCATTTGGATTTGGATCAATCTGATATTGGACGTATCATTGGTAGAAAAGGACGCACAATTTCTGCAATCAGAACGATTGTCTATTCTGTTCCAACAAGTGATAAAAAAGTTCGTTTAGTGATCGACGAGAAAGAATAGAAAGAATAGAAAGAATAGAAAGTCACCGTTTGGTGGCTTTTAACTTTACAGAAGGGGTTATACCCCTTTTTAACATATAGAAAGGGAGATAAGATGAATCTGATTTGGACCTACTTAAAAAAATATCCTAAGTGGATTGCCTTAGACTTGTTGGGGGCCTTCTTATTTGTAGTGGTAAACTTGGGCTTGCCGACTTTTTTGGCTAGGATGATTGACCAAGGAATTACAAAGAACGATGTTAGTCAGCTCTATTTCTGGGCGGGGATGATGGGACTGATTGTCCTGCTCGGTATTGTTGGTCGAGTGACACTTGCCTATGCAGCCGGAAAGTTGACGACCAATATCGTAAAAGATATTCGAAATGATTTGTACGAGAAAATTCAGGACTACTCTCATCATGAATATGAGCAGATTGGTGTTTCTTCTCTAGTTGCTCGTATGACAAATGATGCTTTTGTCTTGATGCAGTTTGCGGAGATGGTATTGAAGCTGGGAATTATCACTCCCTTGATGATGATTGCCTCTGTCATCATGACCTTGGTAACTAGTCCAAGTCTGGCTTGGACAGTCGCAGTAGCTATGCCGTTTCTCGTTATCGTTATTTTCTATGTAGCAACCAAAACCCGTCCTCTTTCTGAAAAGCAACAAAAACGTTTGGATACCATCAACCAATATGTTCGTGAAAATCTCATGGGCTTACGTGTCATTCGGGCATTTACTCGGGAAGAATTTCAGGAAGAGCGTTTTGCGACAGTAAATGAGGAATATACCGATATTTCCAAAAAGCTCTTTAATCTGACTGGATTGACAGAGCCGCTCTTTGTCCAGATTATCATTGCTATGATTGTGGCCATTGTCTGGTTCGCATTGGATCCTTTGCAAACAGGTAGTCTGCAAATCGGTGATTTGGTAGCCTTTATCGAATATAGTTTCCACGCGCTTTTCTCATTCTTGCTCTTTGCTAACTTGTTTAACATGTATCCACGTATGTCCGTATCGAGCCAACGGATTCAGGAAGTCTTGGACATGCCCATTTCCATTTCTAAGAATGAAGATGGGATTACTGAAACAGACACTCGTGGTTATTTGGAATTTGAAAATGTAACTTTTGCCTATCCTGGTGAAACGGAATCGCCTGTTCTCCACAATATTTCATTCAAGGCTAAGCCTGGTGAAACAATTGCCTTTATTGGTTCAACAGGTTCTGGCAAGTCTTCCTTGGTCAACTTGATTCCACGTTTCTATGATGTGACACTTGGTCGTATCTTGGTGGACGGTGTGGATGTCAGACGCTACAATCTAAAGGCACTCCGCAGCAAGATTGGTTTTATTCCGCAGAAAGCTCTGCTATTTACCGGAACTATCGCGGAAAACTTAAAGTACGGTAAGATGGATGCTAGTCTTGCTGAACTTCATGATGCGACGGATGTGGCTCAGGCTAAGGAGTTTATCGAGAGTAAGGAAGAGAAGTTTGACACCCATCTAGCAGAAGGCGGAAGCAACCTGTCAGGCGGGCAAAAGCAACGTTTGTCCATTGCGCGTGCCATTGTCAAACAGCCCGATATTTATATCTTTGATGATTCTTTCTCAGCCTTGGATTATAAGACGGATGCGATTTTGAGGAGTCGTTTGAAGGAAGTGACGGAAAATGCGACGGTCTTGATTGTTGCCCAACGTGTCGGAACCATTATGGATGCTGACCAGATTATCGTGCTGAACGAAGGTGAAATCGTTGGTCGTGGCACCCACAATGAATTGATGGAAAGCAATGAGATTTACCGAGAAATTGCCAACTCTCAACTTAACCGTCAATCGTTAACAGAAGAATAGGAGGAATTATGAAGAATAGATCAGTATTTACCCGTGTTTGGGACTATTTGCGTCGTTACAAATCTTCTGTATTTTTAGCTGTTTTTCTAAAGACCATCAGTGCAGTTATGAATGCCTTGGAGCCCTTTGTACTGGGGCTTATCATTACAGAATTGACCAAGAATCTGTTGGACATGGCAAATGGAGTAGAAGGAGCTCAGATTAACTATTCCTACATTGCCATCATGCTTGCCATCTATGCCCTTCGTGCCCTTCTATATGAAATCGGTGCCTATGGTTCTAACTATTTTATGACCAAGGCAGTGCAGGGAGCAACCAAGGAACTACGTCAGGACTTGAGCCACAAAATTAACAAGATTCCAGTATCTTATTTTGACAAGCACCAATATGGTGATTTGCTGGGGCGTTTTACAAGCGATGTGGAGACTGTGTCGAATGCTCTACAACAAAGTTTCCTTCAGTTAGTCAATGCCGTTCTGACTCTCTCTCTAGCCATTTTCATGTGTTTCTGGTTGGATGTATCCCTAGCACTTGTAGTCGTAACCTTGGTTCCAGTGACCTATTTTTGTTCCAAGTTTATCATGGGCAAATCCCAGCCTTATTTCAAGCAACAGGCTGATGCCCTAGGTCGATTGAACGGCTTTGTCCAAGAAAATCTGACAGGTTTTAACGTTCTCAAACTCTACGGCCGTGAAGAAATTTCTACAGAAGAATTTCGCCAGATTACCTCCGATTTGCAGGAAGTTGGTTTCAAGGCTAGTTTTATGTCTGGTTTGCTCATGCCTCTGGTACACGGCTTATCAAACATTGCCTATGTAGTCGTGGCCTTACTTGCTGGTCTGAAAGTTCTTGCAGGTACATTGATGGTCGGTAATATGCAGGCCTTCGTCCAATACGTCTGGCAGATTTCTCAGCCAGTCCAAACCTTGACCCAGTTGGCACCCCAGTTGCAGTCTGCTAAATCTTCCCTTGAACGCATCTTTTCAGTCTTAGATGAGCTTGACGAAGAAGACGCCAATGCGCTAGAGTTGACAGCTAGTCTGACCGGACAAGTCAGCTTTGAACAGGTTGAATTCGGCTATTCAGAAGACAAGCCGCTTATCCGTAACTTTAATCTTGATGTTAAGCCAGGTGAAATGGTGGCTATCGTTGGACCAACAGGGGCTGGTAAGACAACCCTCATCAACCTTCTCATGCGTTTCTATGATGTCACATCGGGTGCTATCAAGGTGGATGGTCAGGATATTCGGAATATTTCTCGTCAATCCTACCGTAGTCAATTTGGTATGGTCTTGCAGGATGCCTGGCTCTACGAAGGGACCATCAAGGAAAACCTGCGTTTTGGACGTCTGGATGCGACGGATGAGGAAATTGTGGAAGCTGCCAAAGCCGCCAACGTTGACCACTTTATCCGTACCCTGCCTGGCGGTTACAACATGGAAATGAACCAGGAATCCAGCAATATTTCCCAAGGTCAGAAACAGCTTTTGACCATTGCACGTGCCTTGTTGGCGGATCCTGCTATTCTGATTCTTGACGAAGCAACTTCTTCAGTTGATACTCGTTTGGAACTCTTGATTCAAAAGGCCATGAAACGGTTGATGAAGGGGCGGACAAGTTTCGTCATCGCCCATCGCTTATCAACCATTCAGGAAGCTGATAAGATTTTGGTCTTGAAAGGTGGACAGATTATCGAACAAGGTAACCATGAAAGTCTTTTGGCAGATAAAGGTTTCTATTATAATCTTTATCAAAGTCAGTTTAGTGAATCCAAATAAAAAACGAACTCCCTTGTCAGTGACAGGGAGTTTTCTCATATACAAGTTTGTGAAAATTAATAGGAAATTTCGGATAATAGCCCCTCAGCGGTAGTGGTTGGGAGGATGCGGACACGATTGAGAGTCAGTAATCCGTCACTAGCAGAAGCCAAGCCGTTGTTAGTAGTCACACCAAGTTTGTAGCCAGCTTGTTCGGTCAAGGCTACGGTGTCGGCTGAGTATCGTCCACCAGGGTAGGCGATAGCGATGGTTTCCTGATTTAATTGGCTGTCAAGATAGGCTTTAGAGGAAGTAAGTTCATTTGTTTGATCCTCGATAGAACTATACTCTAAATCAGGATGGTTGACGGTATGCCCTTGGAAGGAGAGCCCTGCGGTCTGCATTTCCTTGATTTGATCAAGAGTAAGGTGCCCTGCTTGTCCATACTCAGTAAACCCTGTAATGACATTGTTGGTTGCCTTCATTTGATATTGCTTAAGCAATGGGTAGGCATAGCTATAAAAATCCCAGAGGCTATCGTCAAAGGTTAGCCAGACAACCTTTTTGCCAGCAGGAAGGACATTTTCTGTCAATACCTTATAAGCCTCTTCAGGTGATAAAGTATAGTAACCTGCATCTTGCAATGCTTTTAGATGACTTTCGAAAGTCGTTGGATCTACGATAAGATTAGCATTAGCTTCTTCCTCGGGAGCCATTACGTGAATGGCATGATACATGAGGATTGGAAGTTTGATAGGTTCAGTTTGTTGTTCCCAAATGATTTCTGTTTTTATTTCACTACTTTCTGAAGTCATAACACTCGAACTGGCTGTTGTCTCTACCGTTGAAGCTTTGGAATCACTTTGCTGCTTAGATGGCTGTTTTAGAAAGATTAGAAAAATAGATAGTAGAGTCACTACTAATAATGCGATACCAAGTAGCATTGGCACAAGTTGTTTCTTTTGTGTGCGGCTTCGACGGGCTCTTCTTGAATGTTTCATTATCTTATCTCCATAATCATATATTAAAACAATTATATCAAATTTTTTGCCAAATAGTCAGAATATTTGTTATAATGGGAGAAATACATTTTAAAGGAGAGCACATGGTAGTTAAGATAGGATTATTAGGATTTGGAACCGTTGCGAGTGGTGTGCCATTTTTATTAGAAGAAAACCAGGAAAAAATAGAGAAAGCCGCGCATGATAGTATTGAAGTTGCTAAGGTTTTGGTCAAGGATGAAGCAGAAAAAGACCGTCTCTTGGCTGCAGGTCATGACTATCATTTTGTAACAAATATTGATGACATTTTGGCTGACGAAGACATCGCCATTGTAGTTGAGCTGATGGGACGTATTGAGCCAGCAAAAACATTTATTACACGTGCCTTGGAAGCAGGCAAGCATATTGTAACAGCCAATAAGGATTTACTTGCTGTTCATGGTAGCGAATTGCGTGCCTTGGCTGAAGAGAAAGGTCTTGCGCTTTATTATGAAGCTGCAGTTGCAGGTGGTATTCCAATCTTGCGTACCTTGGTCAACTCTTTGGCTGCTGATAAGGTAACTCGTATCCTCGGTGTATTGAATGGTACTTCAAACTTCATGTTGACTAAGATGGTTGATGAAGGCTGGACTTACGAAAAAGCTCTTCAAACAGCACAGGAACTCGGCTATGCAGAATCTGACCCAACAAATGACGTTGAGGGGATTGATGCGGCTTACAAGGCTGTTATCCTCAGTCAATTTGCTTTCGGTATGACAGTTGATTTTGAACACGTAGCACACAAGGGTATTTCAAATATCACGCCAGAAGATGTGGCAGTGGCACAAGAGTTGGGCTACGTCATCAAACTTGTGGGTGATATTCAAGAAACCACCTCTGGTATTGCTACCGAAGTATCTCCAACCTTCCTACCGAAAAATCATCCCCTTGCAAGCGTCAATGGCGTGATGAATGCTGTATTTGTCGAATCTATCGGCATCGGCCAGTCTATGTACTATGGACCGGGCGCTGGGCAAAAACCGACTGCAACAAGTGTTATGGCTGACATTATTCGTATCGTTCGTCGCTTGAAAGACAATACTATCGGCAAAGCTTTTAACGAATATAGCCGCCCACTTCAATTGGCAGCCCCAAGCGATGTGAAGAGCGAATATTATTTCTCAATTGATGCGCCTGATAAAAATGGAAAAATGCTTCGTTTAGCAGAAATCTTCAATTCTGAAGAAATTTCCTTCAAGCAAATTCTGCAACAAGCTGCAGATGGAGAAACAGCCCGCCTAGTGATTGTGACCCATGAAATGAGTAAGACTCAGTTGGAAAATGTAACAGACAAATTGAGCAAAGAAACAGACTTTACTGTCTTAAATACCTTTAAAGTACTGGGAGAATAAGCAATGAAAATTATTATTCCAGCAACTTCAGCTAATATCGGTCCAGGATTTGATTCAGTAGGTGTTGCCCTTTCGAAATATCTAACGATTGAAGTGTTTGAAGAGACTGATGAATGGGTGATTGAGCACAATCTTGAACATGTTCCATCAGACAAGAACAATCTTTTGATCAAGACAGCTTTAAAGATTGAAAAAGGATTGCAGCCGCATCGTATCAGAATGATTAGCGATATTCCCTTGGCACGTGGTTTGGGTTCATCCAGTTCCGTTATCGTAGCTGGTATTGAATTGGCTAATCAATTAGCAGGTTTGAATATGACAGCGGATGAAAAATTGTTCAAAGCTACAGAAATTGAAGGACATCCTGATAATGTAGCCCCAGCGATTTTTGGTAATTTAGTCATCTCTAGCTATGTTAATAAGAAAGTACAGGCAGTTGTAACAGAATTCCCAGAAGCAAGTTTTGTTGCCTTTATTCCAAACTACCCACTGCGTACGGTTGAAAGCCGAGGTGTACTACCTTCTCAGATGGGGTACAAGAAAGCAGTGGCTGCTAGTGCCATTGCAAACGTTGCTGTTGCCAGTTTGATGGCAGGTGATCTGGAAAAAGCTGGGAAAGCAATTCAGTCAGACATGTTCCATGAACCGTTCCGTCAGCTACTTGTTAAGGAGTTTTGTCCAATCAAACAAACTGCACAGGAGTTGGGAGCCTATGCAACCTACTTATCAGGTGCCGGTCCAACAGTGATGGTATTAGCGCCCAAAGATAGGGAGGACGCTATTGTTCTTGCATTAGAGGAACTAAATCTAGACGGAACTGTCCACCGCCTTCAAGTTGATACCGAAGGGATTGCTATTGTATAGATAGTGATAATCTATCATTTGCAAAACTAAAAATGTTTATTTTATTGGAGTTCACCATCGCAACTATAAGCGGTAGGAAGGGAACTCCTTTTTTTGTGCATTCCATTCTCCATTTCAAAATATTGGTGCAAATTAATTTGGCTTGTGAAAGTATTTTTGTTGAATTTTATTCGTTTTCTCCTGTAATTTTTGGTATAATAAATCCTGTATATCTTAAATTGAAATGAGAAGGTTATGAAAGATAAAATTAGGCTTGAATTAGAAGGCATCGATATTCGATTCGATGAGCCTTTAAAAGAATATACCTATACAAAAGTAGGAGGAGCTGTTGATTATCTAGCTTTTCCGCGGAATCGTTACGAGATTGTTCGTATAGTAGAATTTGCTAAACGCGAAGGTATTCCATGGCAAGTATTAGGAAATTCAAGTAATATCATTGTCCGAGATGGCGGTATTCGTGGTTTTGTTATCCGTATGGATAAACTTAACTCCGTTACTGTATCAGGATACACCATTGAAGCGGAAGCAGGTGCCAATCTGATTGAAACGACAAAAGTCGCACTTTTCCATTCTTTATCAGGATTTGAATTTGCTTGTGGTATTCCGGGAAGCGTTGGTGGTGCTGTCTATATGAATGCAGGTGCTTACGGAGGTGAAGTAGCACACATTCTAGTTTCAGCGCAGATTTTGACTCCAGCAGGTTATGTCGAAACATTGGACAATCGTGAGTTACGATTTGGCTACCGTTCTTCTATCTTGCAGGAAAACGGTGCGATTGTTTTGTCTGCAAAATTTGCCCTCAAGCCAGGAAATCATACGGTTATTCAACAAGAAATGGCTCGTTTGACACATTTACGCGAGCTCAAGCAACCTTTGGAATATCCATCTTGTGGTTCAGTCTTCAAACGTCCACTTGGTCACTTCGCAGGACAGTTGATTATGGATGCGGGGTTAAAAGGCTATCGAATCGGTGGAGTCGAAGTTTCTGAAAAACACGCTGGCTTTATGGTCAATATAGAAAATGGTACAGCAACTGATTACGAAAATTTGATTGCCCATGTGATTGAAGTCGTTGAAAAATCTTCAGGAATTACTCTGGAGAGAGAGGTTCGTATTATCGGCGATCCTGCTGATACACTCTAGCCATCAGGCTCTTACAAAAAAGAAGGAATTTATGAGAATTGAAAAAGCCGATTATTGAATTTAAGAACGTTTCAAAAGTATTTGAAGACAGTGGAACAACTGTATTAAAGGATATTAGTTTTGAATTGGAAGAGGGGAAATTTTATACCCTTTTAGGAGCTTCTGGTTCAGGTAAATCAACGATTTTGAACATTATTGCTGGTTTATTGGATGCGAGTTCAGGTGATATTTATCTGGACGGTCAACGGATTAATGATGTTCCAACAAATAAACGGGATATCCATACTGTTTTCCAGTCCTATGCCCTTTTCCCACATATGACTGTCTTTGAAAATGTGGCTTTTCCTCTTAAATTACGAAAGGTTGACAAGGCTGAAATCGAACGCCGTGTGACAGAAGCCTTACAAATGGTCCGACTTTCTGGTTATGAAAATCGTTCCATTCAGAAATTGTCTGGTGGTCAACGCCAGCGGGTTGCTATTGCACGTGCGATTATCAACCAGCCTCGTGTTGTCTTGCTAGATGAACCACTTTCTGCCCTGGACTTGAAACTGAGAACAGAAATGCAGTACGAACTGCGTGAATTGCAACAACGTCTAGGAATTACCTTCGTCTTCGTTACCCATGACCAAGAAGAAGCTCTGGCCATGAGTGACTGGATTTTTGTCATGAATGAAGGTGAGATTGTCCAATCTGGGACGCCAGTGGACATTTACGACGAGCCAATCAACCATTTTGTTGCTACCTTCATCGGTGAATCCAATATCCTTCCAGGCTGCATGATAGAAGACTACTTGGTTGAGTTTAACGGCAAACGCTTTGAAGCTGTCGATGGCGGTATGCGACCAAACGAAGAAGTTGAAGTTGTTATCCGTCCAGAAGATTTGCAGATTACCCTACCTGAAGAAGGCAAATTGCAGGTAAAAGTGGATACACAGCTCTTCCGTGGTGTTCACTACGAAATCATCGCCTATGACGACCTTGGTAATGAGTGGATGATTCACTCAACTCGTAAGGCCATTGTCGGAGAAGTGATTGGACTAAGCTTTGAGCCAGAAGATATTCATATCATGCGTCTCAATGAAACAGAGGAAGAATTCGATGCTCGTATCGAAGAATATGTGGAAGTGGAAGAAGTAGAAGATGGCTTGATTAACGCCATTGAGGAGGAACGCAATGAAGAAAACCTCTAGGATTTTTGCAATTCCCTATGCCCTATGGGTCTTTCTCTTTGTACTCGCTCCAGTTGCCTTGATTATCTTCAAATCTTTCTTTGATATTCACGGCAATTTCACTTTGGCCAACTACCAGACCTATTTTAACTCGCCAAATATGACCTATCTGCGAATGAGTTTTAACTCTATTTTTTACGCAGGTATTATTACTCTGGTCACACTTTTGGTTTCCTACCCAACAGCCTATTTCTTGACCAAGCTCAAGCATAGACAACTCTGGCTCATGTTGATTATCTTGCCAACCTGGGTCAATCTTTTGCTGAAAGCCTATGCCTTTATCGGTATTTTTGGACAACACGGCTCGATCAACCAGTTCCTAGAATTTATTGGTCTAGGAGCTCAGCAAATTCTTTTCACAGATTTCTCCTTTATTGCTGTTGCAGCCTATATCGAGATTCCGTTTATGATTTTGCCGATCTTTAACGCCTTGGATGATTTGGATAAAAACCTAATCAATGCCAGTCGTGATTTGGGGGCAACTCCTTGGCAGACCTTTACAAAAGTTATTTTTCCTCTTTCTATGAACGGCGTTCGTTCAGGTGTTCAAGCGGTTTTTATTCCGAGTTTGAGCCTCTTCATGTTGACCCGTTTGATTGGCGGTAACCGAGTCATTACACTGGGAACAGCCATCGAACAACATTTCCTCACAACACAAAACTGGGGAATGGGTTCAACCATTGGTGTGGTCTTGATTTTGGCCATGCTCTTGATTATGTGGATGACGAAAGAGAGGAAGAAATAATGAAGAAATTCGCAAATATCTACTTAACAGTTGCCTTTCTCCTTCTCTACTTACCGATTTTCTATCTCATTTTTTATGCCTTTAATGAAGGCGGGGATATGAATGGCTTTACAGGCTTTACCTTGGAGCATTTTTCTTCCATGCTCAGTGATAGCCGTCTCATGCTCATCTTAGCTCAAACTTTCCTATTAGCTTTTTTGAGTTCTTTGATTGCGACCCTTATCGGAACTTTCGGCGCCATCTATATCTATCAGGCAAAACCTCGTTTTCAAAATGCACTCTTGTCTGTCAATAATATCTTGATGGTAGCACCGGACGTCATGATTGGGGCGAGTTTCCTAATTCTCTTTACCATGATTGGTTTCCAGCTTGGCTTTGTCTCGGTATTGCTCAGTCATATTGCCTTTTCTATTCCAATCGTAGTATTGATGGTCTTACCTCGTCTGAAGGAAATGAATGCGGATATGATTTCAGCAGCTTATGATTTGGGGGCAACTCAGCCACAAATGCTGAAAGAAATCATGTTGCCTTACCTAACACCAGCCATCATTGCTGGCTACTTCATGGCCTTTACCTATTCCTTGGATGACTTTGCTGTGACCTTCTTCGTAACAGGTAATGGATACTCAAACCTATCTGTTGAGATTTACTCTCGAGCTCGTAAGGGAATTTCTCTGGAAATCAATGCCTTGTCAACCTTAGTTTTCCTTTTCTCTATCTTATTGGTAGTGGGTTATTATTTCATCTCACGTGAAAAGGAGGCAAACTAATGAAACGATTGTATTCTTTTTTTGTAGGAATTATCGCTATTGTCCTAGTTCTATGGGGAATTAGTTATAAATTAGAAGCTGATTCAACCCAGGGGACAACTGATAAGCTTGTCATCTATAACTGGGGCGATTATATTGACCCAGAATTACTCGCAGAATTCACTGCTGAAACAGGTATTCAGGTAGATTATCAGACCTTTGACTCCAACGAATCCATGTACACAAAGATTAAGCAGGGTGGAACAACCTACGATCTGACAATCCCATCTGAATACATGATTTCTAAGATGACAGAAGAGAATATGTTAATCAAGCTAGATAAGTCTAAGATTGAAGGGATAGAAAATATTGATCCTCGATTTATGGGACTAAGCTTTGACAAGAACAATGATTATTCTATTCCATATTTCTGGGGGACCTTGGGCATTGTTTACAATGAAACCATGGTAGAAAATCCTCCTCAGGAATGGGAAGACTTGTGGTCAGAAGAATATCGTGACAATATCATGTTAATTGATGGTGTGCGTGAAGTCATGGGCGTTGGTCTACAATCACTAGGGTATAGTCTCAATTCCAACAATCCTACCGAGATTGAAAAGGCTACCGAACATCTCTATAATCTAACTCCAAATGTCAAAGCAATTGTTGCTGATGAGATAAAAGGTTATATGATACAAGATGCGGCAGCTATCGCAGTATCTTTCTCAGGTGAGGCGAGTGAAATGTTAGATGGAAATGAAAATCTGCGCTATGTTGTACCATCAAAAGGTTCTAACCTTTGGTTCGATAACATGGTCATTCCAAAAACAGCAAAAAATATTGATGGAGCTTACGCCTTTATGAGTTTTATGCTTCGTCCTGAAAATGCGCTTCGCAATGCAGAATATGTTGGTTATTCAACACCAATTCCTGCAGCCAAGGCTATGCTGGATGAGGAGACTCAGAACGACGAATCCTTCTATCCTTCAGAAGAAACGATGAAGAAGATGGAAGTTTATGATAATCTTGGACCAGAGATGCTTGGAATGTATAATGACCTCTATCTCCAATTCAAGATGTATCGGAAATAGTCTGATTGGACAGGTAGCAATATAAATAAAAGAATGGGAGTGAGGTTCTTTATTAAGTACTTATTGCTCCTATTTTTTGGTCATACATACTATAGAAAGGAAGGGAAATCCCAATGGAAAATCACCGGAAAGAAGTTAGTTTTATTTCTCGATCAATCCTCTATTCGGTTCTGCGTGGTAGTTTAGTTGGCATTGTCGCTGGTTTAGTGGTCGTTGCATTTCGCTTAGCCATTGAAAAACTATTTTCTGTCTTTACGCACCTCTATTCTCTGGCAACAGATAATGCAATCTATTTACTTCTTATTGGAGGGATTTATCTGGTTATAGCTTTACTTGTTGGCAAGTTGATCAAAGACGAGCCAAATGCAAAAGGTTCTGGTATACCTCAGGTGGAGGCAGAACTAAAAGGAATTATGGATTTAAACTGGTGGTCAGTCCTTTGGAAAAAATTTATCGGCGGTGTTTTATCCATTGCATCTGGCCTAATGCTGGGGCGTGAAGGTCCCAGCATTCAACTAGGAGCTGTAACGGCTAAAGGTGTATCAGTTCTTCTTAAATCCAGTGAAATGGAAAGAAGGAGTTTGATTGCTAGTGGCGCTGCGGCAGGTTTGGCAGCAGCTTTCAATGCACCAATAGCAGGCCTTTTATTTGTTGTGGAGGAAGTCTATCATCAGTTTTCACGTCTGGTATGGGTCTCAGCCCTGGCAGCCAGTATCACTGCGAACTTTATTTCCTTACATGTTTTTGGATTAATGCCTGTTTTGCATATGCCGAAGGACTTACAGTTACTATCTCTTGACCAATATTGGATCTATATCTTACTTGGAGTTTTCCTTGGACTTGCTGGATATGTGTATGAAGTTGTTATCCTCAATATACAAGGTTTCTATACCCTCCTCTCAAAAATCATTCCTCTCCCAGTTCCATACTACAGTGTATTTGCCTTTTTGTTCATTATACCGATTGGTTATTTTTTCCCTAATCTGTTGGGTGGCGGGCATCATTTGATTTTAGAGCTTCCATATTTGGAACAAGGACTACTGACATTGGCAATCCTGATTTTAATACGATTTGTCTGGAGCATGATTTCCTATGGTTCTGGTCTACCAGGGGGCATCTTTTTGCCCATATTAACTTTAGGAAGTCTCCTTGGGCTTTTTGTCGCACGGTTCTTCCTTGAAATTGGTTTCATCAGTCAGGAGCAGATGCTATTGTTTATTGTATTGGGTATGGCAGGCTTTTTCGCAGCGATTTCCAAAGCACCTCTAACTGCTATTATTTTAGTTACTGAAATGGTAGGAAGTTTGAATCAATTGATGGTCATCGGGTTGGTGGCTTTGAGTTCCTATGTGATGATGGATCTTTTAGGTGGCGCGCCGGTCTATGAAGCAATGTTGGAAAAAATTCTGCCAGAAGAAGTAGAACAGCAAGAACATATGACCTTAATAGAGGTTGTTGTCAACGAAACATTGGATCAAATATTTGTAAGTGAGTTACGTTTGCCGGATTCATGCTTGATTACCAGTCAAATTCATCATGGTAAGTCAAGGATTGTGAAAGGAAATAGCCAACTTTCTATGGGTGATTCCTTGCTCGTTGCAGTTCCAATCTCTCAAATTCATGCCGTTCGTAGGATATTTGGGGGAGATTAGCATTTTTTTAGATTGTCTTAACAAAGAGATGAGGTAGAAAAGTCCCAATATTATACTGTTTTCGTTGTCTGGTCAACTTTCTCAATTCAGGAATAATTTCATCGGGAACGAAACTCCGAGGCAGCAGACCAATCCGCATTCATTTGGCAATCCAGTAAGCGTCTTTCTTGTCAGCTTTCTGACCTGTAATGGCCTTCATGTGGGCTGGTTGAGCAAGTATTAGCTCGAAGTCATCACATAGAGCATGCCAGACAGGTCGCCAATAGACACCTGTGCTTTCTATACCAACAGCTTCCACATGAAATTGACTGAGAAAATCGTGGTAAGCACGTAGACCTTTAGTCGTTGTATCAAATGTAGCTAAGTAACACTTTGGACAAGTTAAGGGGAATACAAACGACAATATCGACTTGATCTACACATGATTATCTATGACAATTCCTTCCTTCTTAAAATTAGAGAGCCTATCTACTGAATTTTAGTCATATTCTTGAGCACATATTGTGGTTCTTATCAGTAGGGTAGAGCAGTTTTGTCATCATAATTAACATCAATAATGCACCAACCACAGGGCCCTCATTAGGTATATAATCTTAGTGAGGGCTTTATGCTTATTTCATTATTCTGTGGGTAAGGACGGAGCCATCATGAATGTCTTGCTCACTCCCTTTTTAGTGTGCATTATCTGTATCTATGGTTATAGATATTATTGATAGCTAGTTATAGTTTGAATAAATAACTGAATTTTCAGAATATACTTGCAATGCTGATAATTTTATGTTTTAATATATTTATTGGCTTTGCCAATAATAAAGGAGAAAAACTAGGAGGAAAACTTATGAAAAAGAAAGAAACTTTCTCACTTCGGAAGTATAAAATTGGAACTGTGTCTGTTCTTTTGGGTGCAGTTTTTTTGTTTGCAGGTGCACCATCGGTAGCAGCAAATGAATTGACAAGCCTTGTAGAGACTAAGGTGGAAACAACTGTTCCTGACGCAATCGTCAGCGAATCAGCCTCAGAAAGTCCCGTAGTCGAGGAGTTAGTTGATACTTCTGTGGAGGCTAACCCAACTGATGTAACCACTACAGATAATGGAGAGGGAAGAACTGTTTTTGAAAATGTCACAAATGCAGAGACAGAAGCAACTCAACCAGCTGTAAAAACTCCAGCTACTTCAGAGAAAAAAGTAGAAGAAGAGGAGAAGTTTTCCACAGCAGATGAGACTACTGCTATTACGAATCAGGAAGAAGCGAAACCACAAAACATTGATAGTAATACGATCATTACAGTACCTAAAGTTTGGGACAGTGGTTACAAAGGCGAAGGAACAGTAGTTGCAATCATAGACTCCGGTCTTGATGTTGACCACGATGTATTGCGTATTTCAAACCTCTCAACTGCGAAATATAAATCAGAAAAAGAGATAGAAGCAGCTAAAAAGGCAGCAGGAATTACCTACGGTGAATGGTTTAACGATAAGGTTGTATTTGGTTATAACTATGTCGATGTGAATACTGTCTTGAAAGAAGAAGACAAACGTTCACACGGTATGCACGTGACAAGCATTGCCACAGGAAATCCGACGCAACCAGTTGCTGGACAATTAATGTATGGTGTAGCTCCTGAAGCGCAAGTCATGTTTATGCGCGTATTCTCAGATCTCAAAGCTACAACAGGCGCAGCATTGTACGTAAAGGCGATTGAAGATGCTGTAAAATTGGGTGCCGATAGCATCAACCTCAGCTTGGGAGGAGCTAACGGCTCTGTTGTTAACATGAATGAAAATGTGACTGCAGCAATCGAGGCTGCTCGTCGTGCAGGTGTTTCTGTTGTTATTGCCGCTGGTAATGATGGAACATTTGGTTCAGGTCATTCTAATCCGTCAGCCGATTATCCAGATTATGGCTTGGTCGGAGCTCCTTCAACAGCTCGAGATGCAATTTCTGTCGCTTCTTACAATAACACAACGGTTGGTAGTAAAGTAATTAATATCATTGGCTTAGAAAATAATGCTGATTTGAACTACGGAAAGAGTTCGTTCGATAATCCAGAGAAAAGTCCTGTACCATTTGAAATTGGGAAGGAATATGAATATGTCTATGCGGGAATCGGTCAAGCTTCGGATTTTGATGGTTTAGATTTGACTGGAAAACTTGCACTCATCAAACGAGGAACCATCAGTTTCTCAGAAAAAATAGCCAATGCAACAGCCGCAGGGGCAGTAGGGGTTGTTATTTTTAATAGCCGCCCAGGCGAAGCTAATGTGAGCATGCAACTGGATGATACAGCTATCGCAATTCCATCTATCTTCATTCCATTGGAATTCGGTGAAGCTTTGGCGGCTAAGCCATATAAGATTGCGTTCAATAATGAAACAGACATTCGTCCTAACCCCAAAGCAGGTCTTCTTTCAGATTTTTCAAGTTGGGGTCTATCAGCAGATGGCGAGCTAAAACCAGACTTAGCTGCTCCGGGTGGTGCTATTTATGCAGCGATTAATGATAATGACTATGCCAACATGCAGGGAACAAGTATGGCTTCTCCACATGTGGCGGGAGTAGCTGTATTAGTAAAACAATATTTACAGGAAACTTATCCAACTAAGTCTCCTCAAGAAATCGAAGCATTAGTAAAACACTTGCTTATGTCTACTGCAAAAGCTCATGTGAATAAAGATACGAATGCCTACACTTCACCACGTCAACAAGGTGCGGGTATTATTGATACTGCGGCAGCTATTTCTACAGGTTTATATTTAACTGGCGAAGATGGGTATGGCAGCATTACCTTGGGAAATGTTGAGGATACATTCAGCTTTACGGTCACACTTCATAACATTACAAACGAAGATAAGACTTTAAACTACTCAACACAGTTAACAACGGATACTGTTCAAAACGGATTGATCACCTTGGCTCCACGTCTATTAGCAGAGATTGCTGGCGGTAAGGTGATTGTGAAAGCTAATTCAAGTACAACTGTTACAATTAATGTCGATGCATCAAGCTTTGCTGAAGAATTGACAGGATTGATGAAAAACGGTTACTATCTTGAAGGCTTTGTTCGATTTACAGATGTAGCCGATGGTGGTGATATTGTCAGCATTCCATACGTTGGTTTCCGTGGGGAATTCCAAAATCTAGCCGTTCTAGAAAAGCCGATTTACAATTTTATTGCTGATGGTAAAGGGGGCTTCTACTTTGAACCTGTTGTAGCACAGCCAGATACGGTTGATATTAGCCATCACTACACAGGTCTCGTGACAGGAAGTAAAGAGTTAATCTATTCTACAAATAAGCGTTCTGACTTTGCACTCAAGACCCTCGGAACATTTAAAAACAAAGCAGGGTATTTTGTTTTAGAGCTCGATGAATCTGGTAAGCCTCACTTAGCTATCTCACCAAATGGGGATGAGAACCAAGATTTTCTTGCCTTCAAAGGTGTATTCTTAAGAAATTATACTAATTTAGTCGCAAGTGTCTATGCCGCAGATGACACTGAGCGCAGAAATCCACTTTGGGAAAGTCAACCACAGTCAGGCAATAAAAACTTCTATAGTGGCAATCCTAAAAATCCAAAATCAAGCATTGTTTACCCTACTGAATGGAATGGAACAGACAGTGAAGGGAATGCTTTAGCAGATGGTAAATATCAATATGTTTTGACCTACTCATCTGAAGTTCCAGGTGCAGCAGTACAAACTATGATTTTCGATGTTATCATTGATAGACAATCACCAGTTATTACGACCGCAACCTATGATGAAACAAACTTTACATTTAACCCTCGTCCAGCCATTGAAAAAGGAGAATCCGGTCTATATCGCGAGCAAGTATTCTATCTTGTAGCAGATGCCAATGGTACGACAACTATTCCTTCCTTATTAGAAAATGGTGATGTAACCGTTTCTGATAACAAGGTATTTGTGGCACAAAATGACGATGGTTCCTTCACATTGCCTCTTGATCTTGCAGATATTTCAAAATTCTACTACACAGTAGAGGATTATGCTGGTAATATCAGCTATGAAAAAGTAGAGAATCTGATCAGTATTGGCAATGAAAAAGGATTGGTAACTGTCAATATTCTTGATAAAGACACAAATAGTCCTGTACCAATACTTTTCTCTTACTCAGTCACCGATGAAACAGGCAAGATTGTTGCAGAATTACCACGATATGCCGGCGATACTAGCGTTCTTAAGCTACCATTTGGTACTTACACCTTTGATTTATTCTTATATGATACAGAGTGGTCAAGCCTAGCAGGTGAAACAAAAGCAGTCGTGACGATTTCGGAAGAAAATAGCACTGCCGAGGTGAATTTCTATGTGACTTTGAAAGATAAGGCTAACTTGCTGATAGATATTGATGCATTACTACCTTCTGGTTCAACCATCCAACTGGTAACTGCTGATGGTCAGACTATTCAGCTACCAAATGCTAAATATTCTAAGACTGATTATGGTAAATTTGTACCAGTTGGTACCTACACTATCCTTCCAACCCTCCCAGAAGGCTATGAATTTTTGGAAGAATTAGACGTAGCAGTACTTGCAAACCAGTCAAATGTTAAGAAATTAACCTTGATTAATAAAGTTGCTTTGAAAGAACTGATTGCTGAACTTGCAGGACTTGAAGAAACAGCGCGTTATTACAATGCTAGTCCAGAACTTCAAACTGCCTATGCTAAAGCATTAGAAGATGCCAATGCAGTATATGCCAACAAACACAATCAGGCACAAGTAGATTCAGCAGTTGCCAGTCTTGTGGCGGCGAGAGAACAGTTAAACGGTCAGGCTACCGATAAGGAAAAACTAATTGCTGAAGTATCAAACTACACACCGACTCAGGCAAACTTTATTTATTACAATGCTGAAAATACCAAACAAATTGCCTATGATACAGCTGTTCGTTCAGCACAACTTGTATTGAACCAAGAGAATGTAACACAGGCAGTTGTCAACCAAGCGTTGGCTGACTTGTTAGCAGCGAAAGCCAACTTAGATGGTCAAAAGACTGATATTTCAGCCCTTCGTAGCGCAGTATCCGTTTCTTCCGTATTAAAAGCGACAGATGCTAAGTATCTCAATGCATCTGAGAACGTGAAACAAGCTTATGACCAGGCAGTTGAAGCAGCGAAAGCGATTCTAGTTGATGAATCTGCAAGCCAAGCAAGTGTCGATCAAGCTCTAGCCGTTCTGACAAGCGCTCAGGCAGAACTGGATGGTGTTGCTACTTCAACAAATGATGCCAAAGAGCCAGCAAATACTGCCACTGACAAAAAAGATGAAGGCACTGTAACGCCTCCACCTATAGACTCAGAAAAAGTTGATGTACAGGCACCTCCTGTAGAAGATACTGGGAATTCAGGGCATGTACCGATAGGTCAGAAGCCAAACCTTCAACCAACTTTACCTCGTCCAGTCACTTTGCAAGCTAGTCTATCTAGTCCTAATCAAGAAAAACAGGTGACTCAACTACCAAATACTGGAGAAAATGATACGAAATACTATCTTGTTCTTGGTGTCATTATTGGGCTAGGGACTCTGTTAGTAAGCAAACGACGTCATAAGGAAGAAGTATAACCAACACTAACTTTATCACAAGTTTGCTAAATAATAAAACCGCTTAATCATTGATTAGGCGGTTGTTTGTGTTTGAAATTGAAGCCATTGTCTTTTGGATGTTTCTTGAGACATCAGTTGGCTTTACAAGATAATAATCTTGAGCCAGTTGGTCGGCAATATAGGAGTGGAGGTAGGTTGCTACAAGGATTCTTTCATATAGATGAACATGGGGAAATTGTACAGCAAATCCTGCAATCATACCTGCAAGAGTATCTCCCATACCTCCTGTTGCTTGGTAGGGACCACCAGCTCCTATTGGAGTGACTTGGTTTGGCTGGGTTTTTAGGATTTGAGTAGCAGAACTTTTAGCTACAAGGATTGTATTTTCTTGAAAAGATTGCAAGGCTTCAAGATTTCTTTGGCTTGTTTGGTCAGCAACCGGAATGGCTGATAACCGTTCCCATTCTTTCTGGTGGGGTGTCAGGATGACTTGTTTACACGGGAAGTTCTTCCTGTTTTGCTTTGCAATTAAGGTAAGGGCTGAGCCGTCAAGAACCAAAATCTGCTGGTCAGATAAATGTTCAAAAATAAAGTCCAATAACTGTTCAGCTCTGCTATTTTCCCCAAAACCTGGACCAATCAATACCAAGTCAGCATTTTCTAAGCTACTTATCAGCAAGGCTTGATCGTCAAATGAAAATGCCATGGCTTCAGGTAGATGACTATGTAAGGCTGATATGTTGTCTTTTTCAGTAGCAACAGTTACCAAGCCTGCTCCACTGTTGACGGTTGCTAGTGCAGCCATGATAATCGCTCCACCATAAGGATACAGTCCACCAATCAGTAGGACTCGACCATAGCTTCCCTTATGGCTATTGCGTGGTCTTGCTTGAATAACCTTTCTACAGAGTTCTTGTAAGTCCATACTTATTCCCCCTTTTCTTCTTATTATATCACGAGGAATGAGGTTTATGACAATCCAGATTTTAGATAAATCCAAGTTTTCATGCTATAATGAATTCATGGTATTATCAAAAAAACGTGCAAGAAAAGTTATTGAAGAAATCATCGCTCTATATCCTGATGCTAAGCCTAGCTTGGACTTTCGAAATCACTTTGAGTTGGTATGTGCAGTGCTCTTATCTGCTCAAACTACAGACGCTGCGGTGAATAAGGCAACACCTGGTTTGTTTGCAGCTTTCCCTACGCCCCAAGCCATGGCGGCAGCAGAAGTGAAGGATATTGAGCCTTATATTTCTCGTTTGGGTTTGTACCGAAACAAGGCAAAGTTTTTAAAAGACTGTGCCCAGCAGTTATTGGAACGGCATAATGGCATTGTTCCGCAGACTCGTGAGGAATTAGAAGCTCTGGCAGGAGTGGGAAGAAAAACGGCCAATGTTGTCTTAAGTGTCGGTTTCGGAATCCCAGCCTTTGCAGTTGATACCCACGTGGGACGGATTTGTAAACACCACGATATTGTCAAAAAATCGGCTACACCCCTGGAAACAGAGAAACGAGTCATGGAAGTCTTACCTCCTGAACTCTGGCTCCCTGCTCATCAAGCTATGATTTATTTTGGTCGTGAGGTTTGCCATCCTAAGAACCCTGAATGCGAAAAATTCCCACAATTATATGAATTTGACTAAAAAATCTTCTGTTTTTGAAGATTTTTTTAGTTTTTATTATGGCTTCGAGCCAGTTTTTCTCGTAGAGAAAAACAAGAAAACCACCAGCTATGCTGGTGGCTGACAAGGCTTTGAGCTTCCATTTCTTTTTCCTGATATAATCTAATTGTTCAGGTTAGATAAAGGAGGAAAAAGAAATGGCTAAAACCAGTTACAGTTTATCACATACCAAATGGATGTACAAATATCACATAGTTTTCACACCTAAGTACCGTAGAAAA
>NZ_JAOTGB010000024.1:0-28042 GCF_044427425.1 Streptococcus sp. 2018WUSS126
GAGAGTTAAGTGTTTGTTTTTCATTGTCGATTACCAACTTGTCCCATAGTAAGTTCTACCTTATTTCTTTGTCTCATTCTAGTTTCCAGTTTTTAAGACAGACTAGAACTTACTTTGGGAATTTACTATGGGAAAACAGCTAGTGAAAACTGGCTGTTTTTGTCTTTCCCAATTCCCCAAAAACGTGATATAATAGTAAAGATAATTTATTGACATGGAGAAATGATATGAGCTTCTACAATCACAAGGAAATCGAGCCCAAATGGCAGGAATTTTGGGCAAAAAATCACATATTTAAAACAGGAACAGATGCGGAAAAGCCAAACTTTTATGCCCTAGATATGTTCCCTTATCCGTCTGGTGCGGGCTTGCACGTTGGGCACCCAGAGGGTTATACGGCGACGGACATTCTCAGCCGTTACAAGCGTGCCCAAGGCTACAACGTTCTTCACCCAATGGGTTGGGATGCCTTCGGTCTGCCTGCGGAGCAATACGCTATGGATACGGGAAATGACCCAGCTGACTTTACAGCAGAAAATATTGCCAACTTCAAACGTCAGATTAACGCCCTTGGCTTTTCTTACGACTGGGACCGTGAGGTTAATACGACTGACCCCAACTACTACAAGTGGACCCAGTGGATTTTCACTAAGTTGTATGAAAAAGGCCTAGCCTACGAGGCAGAAGTGCCTGTCAACTGGGTAGAGGAATTGGGAACAGCCATCGCCAACGAAGAAGTGCTTCCTGATGGAACATCTGAGCGTGGTGGCTACCCAGTTGTTCGCAAGCCAATGCGTCAATGGATGTTGAAAATCACTGCATACGCAGAGCGTCTGCTCAATGACTTGGAAGAAGTTGATTGGCCAGAGTCGATCAAGGATATGCAACGCAACTGGATCGGCAAGTCAACAGGTGCCAACGTGACCTTCAAGATCAAGGACACAGACAAAGACTTCACTGTTTTCACAACTCGTCCAGATACCCTCTTTGGAGCTACCTATGCTGTCCTTGCCCCTGAGCATGACTTGGTGGATAGCATTACATCGCCTGAACAGGCAGAAGCTGTGGCAGAGTACAAACGCCAAGCTTCCCTCAAATCAGATCTTGCCCGTACAGACCTTGCCAAAGACAAGACAGGCGTCTGGACAGGTGCCTACGCAATCAATCCTGTCAACGGTCGTGAAATTCCAATCTGGATTGCTGATTATGTCCTTGCAAGCTACGGAACAGGTGCTATTATGGCCGTTCCTGCCCATGATGAGCGTGACTGGGAATTTGCCAAACAGTTTGGTTTGGACATTATTCCAGTTTTGGAAGGTGGCAATGTAGAAGAGGCACCTTACACAGAAGACGGTGCCCACATCAATTCAGATTTCCTAGATGGTCTGAATAAGGAAGAAGCTATTGCCCAAATGGTGGCTTGGTTGGAAGAAAATGGTGTCGGTCAGGAGAAAATTTCCTACCGCCTCCGTGACTGGCTCTTCAGCCGTCAACGTTATTGGGGTGAGCCAATTCCAATCATCCACTGGGAAGACGGTACTTCCACAGCAGTCCCAGAAAATGAGTTACCTCTGGTATTGCCAAAAACCTCAGACATCAAGCCTTCAGGTACAGGGGAGTCACCTCTTGCTAACTTGACAGACTGGTTGGAAGTGGTGCGTGAAGACGGTGTCAAAGGCCGCCGTGAAACCAACACCATGCCACAATGGGCGGGCTCTAGCTGGTACTACCTCCGCTATATCGACCCGCACAATGACGAGAAATTGGCAGATGAGGAGCTTCTCAAAGCTTGGTTGCCAGTGGACATCTACATCGGTGGTGCTGAGCACGCGGTCCTTCACTTGCTTTATGCTCGCTTCTGGCACAAGTTCCTCTATGACCTTGGCGTTGTGCCGACCAAAGAGCCATTCCAAAAACTCTTTAACCAGGGCATGATTTTGGGAACTAGCTACCGCGACAGCCGTGGGGCGCTTGTGGCGACCGACAAGGTGGAGAAACGTGATGGTTCTTTCTTCAACATCGAAACTGGTGAGGAGTTGGAGCAGGCACCTGCTAAGATGTCCAAGTCCCTTAAAAACGTGGTTAACCCAGATGATGTGGTCGAGCAATTCGGTGCGGATACCCTCCGCGTTTATGAAATGTTCATGGGCCCACTTGATGCGTCAATCGCCTGGTCAGAAGAAGGTCTCGAGGGCAGCCGTAAGTTCCTTGACCGTGTTTACCGCCTGATTACAACGAAGGAAATTTCTTCGGAAAATAGCGGAGCGCTTGATAAAGTTTACAATGAAACTGTGAAGACGGTGACAGAGCATATTGAAGACCTGAAATTCAACACGGCTATCGCCCAGCTCATGATTTTTGTCAACGCAGCCAACAAGGAAGACAAGCTTTATGTTGACTACGCCAAAGGCTTTGTCCAATTGATTGCCCCATTTGCACCACACTTGGCAGAAGAACTCTGGCAAGGTCTGGAAGCAACAGGCCAGTCAATCAGCTATATCGCATGGCCAGTCTATGATGAAAGCAAGCTAGTAGAAAGCGAAGTAGAAATCGTTGTCCAAATCAAGGGTAAGGTAAAAGCCCGCTTGACCGTAGCCAAAGACCTAGCACCAGCAGAGCTTGAAAAAGTTGCCCTTGCAGACGAAAAAGTCCAAGCTGAAATCGCTGGTCAAACAGTGGTGAAGGTGATTAGTGTTCCGAACAAACTGGTTAATATTGTTGTGAAATAAATGTAAATAACAAGAAACGACTTCCGTATTGGAGGTCGTTTTTTTGACAAAAAGTCCGAACTCCGTGATTGTTAAGAGATTGCAAGTTATCTGTAATATTTGTTACATTTCTTTAAGCTCTCTGCAAGGATTATCCCTTAGGATAGATAGGGCAGAAAAACACGAAGGAATCAAATATTATGAGTTATCAAATGATAAAAAAACAATTCAAATTGGGACTGTTTACAGCCCTCATAGGAAATCTTTTATGGTCGGGAATGGTGAATGTCAGTGCAGATGACACAGTTATAAGCGATAGTCCGACAGTATCAGCGTTAACAAAAAAGGTTGAAGCTGCAAAAATAGCAGCCAAAGCTGCTGCAGAAAAAATTGTGGCTGAGAAAGCTGCTGCCGCTGCAAAGGCTGCTTTGGCTACCAATATGGTGTCAGAGGTTGCTGTGGAATATACGGCTAATACCTATCCAGCTGGTCAGTGTACTTGGGGTGCCAAAGAAATGGCTCCTTGGGTTGGAAACTATTGGGGTAATGGTGGAGATTGGGCAGCTAGTGCGGCAGCGCTTGGATATGAAGTGGGAACTACTCCAAAAGTTGGCGCTATTGCTGTATGGACAGATGGAGGCTACGGTCATGTTGCCTATGTAACAGATGTGGCAGCTAACGGGCACATTCAAGTTAAGGAATCAAACTATGGTGGGGTATACTACCCAAGTAATGTCCGAGGTTTCTTTGATCCAACAACGACTAGCGAAGGAACAGTCAGCTATATTTACCCACCAGCTGGAGTATAATTAATATGAGATATAAAGACCGAGTAGGTCTCAGATTGAAGAAAAAGTCCATTTTGGATAATTTTCTTCAATCTTTTTTCTTTATGTTGAAAATAAAATAACTCTCAGAAACGCCGAAATATCAATGTTTCTAAGAGTTTAATGACTTGCTATCTTTCGCAAACCTCTTCAATTTTTAATATTTTTAGGAGTTTATCTATGTTCTGAGACCGAGTAGGTCTTTTTTTATGCTCCGATACTTGATTAAAAATTTTAATGTCCTTGATAGAAAAAATATATTGGCTGGAAATAGTTATTCATGATACTATTGTAAAATCTGAAAAAGAAAGTGTGTTTTAATTATGAAGAAAATAGCTATGTTTACAAGTTTATTGTTTGCGGGTATCGTGTTAGCAGCATGCAATTCATCTGCAGGTACATCGAATAGTACAGACCAAACCCTCTTGGCACAAATTAAGGAAGAAGGCGTTATTCAAATCGGTACTGAAGGTGCCTATGCTCCTTATTCTTATCACGACGAGAGCGGAAAACTGGTCGGTTATGATGTAGAAGTAGCCGAAGCCGTTGCTGAGAAATTGGGTGTTAAGGTGGAATTTGTTGAAACAGAATGGGATTCCATGATTGCAGGTTTGGATGCGGCCCGTTTTGATACGATCGCTAACCAAGTCGGTATTACAGATGAGCGTAAGGCAAAATACGATTTTTCAATACCATATACATACATCTATGGAGCTTTGGTAACACAGAAGGATAATACTGATATTACAAGCTTTGCAGATTTATCTGGTAAAAAATCTGCCAACAGCTTGACAAGTAACTGGGCAGATTTGGCGCGTGAAAATGGTGCAGAAGTTGTCGGTGTGGATGGATTCTCTCAGGCAGTTGAATTGTTGAACACAGGGCGTGTGGATGCTACCATCAATGACAACTTGGTGTACTTAGACTATGTGAAACAGCATGCTGATGCACCGATTAAGGTTGTGACCTTGACGGATGATGTGTCAACAACAGCCTTCCCAGTTGCAAAAGGAAATGAAGATCTTGTGAAAGAGATTGATGCAGCCTTGGCAGAATTGGCTAGTGAAGGAAAATTAGCTGAAATTTCAAACAAATACTTTGGTGAAGACGTATCAAAAGCTAAGTAATCAGGAGAAACAATGACAGAGAGAGTATGGCAACTATTGCTTGATTCATTTTCACAAATACTTGTTCCAGGATTGTTGGTGACTATCCCACTGACAATCCTGTCTTTTACCTTTGGCTTGTTAATTGCTATTGGGACTGCCTTGGTGCAAATTGCTCAGATTCCCATTCTCAAACAAGTGGCTCGTTTCTATATTTGGGTTGTTCGAGGGACACCACTCTTGGTTCAACTCTATGTGATATTCTTTGGGCTACCAAGTCTAGGAATTGTCTTGGATGCCTTTCCGTCGGCGGTTTTGGTTTTTTCTGTCAATACAGGTGCCTACGCTGCGGAAACCATACGGGCTTCTATCGAGTCCGTGCCTAAGGGGCAGTTGGAGGCTGGCTATTCTGTCGGGATGAGTTTTGCCCAGACCATGCGTCGGATTATTCTCCCACAGGCCTTTCGAGTGGCCTTCCCGCCCTTGTCGAATACCTTGATTGGATTGGTTAAGGACACATCGCTGGCTGCCAATATCACGGTCTTGGAGATGTTTATGGCGACTCAGCAGATTGCAGCAAGGACCTATGAACCTTTTGCCCTCTATTGTGAGGTGGCCCTTGTTTATCTACTCTTTTCAACTATTTTGACCAAGCTTCAAGCCTATGGCGAGAAGAAGTTGGCAGTCTATTAGGAGGTTCAGATGATTCAAGCAAATGGAGTAAAGCTGGCCTTCGGTGGTCAGCAGGTATTAAAAGGAATTGATGTAGAGGTCAATCCAGGTGAGGTGGTCGTCATTTTAGGTCCATCTGGATCAGGAAAAACGACTCTTCTTCGTTCTTTAAACTTTTTGGAAAAAGCTGACGCGGGTCACTTAGTCTTCGGTGAGGACAGTTATGACTTGGCTCAGATGACCAAGAAGGAAATTGCAGGCATTCGCAAGCGCACAGCCTTCGTTTTTCAAAACTATAATCTCTTTGCCAATAAAACTGCCTTACAAAATGTGACGGAAGGTTTGATTGTGGCTCGGAAAGTACCCAAACAAGAGGCTGAAAGAATCGGTAAGGCAGCCTTGGACAAGGTGGGACTAGCTGATAAATATGGTTTCTATCCAAGCCAGCTATCAGGAGGTCAGCAGCAACGGGTCGGCATTGCCAGAGCCATTGCGACCAATCCCGAGGTCATCTATTTTGATGAACCGACCTCGGCCTTGGATCCTGAGTTAATCGGTGAGGTCTTGGCTGTCATGATGCAGTTGGCCAAAGAAGGTATGACCATGGTGGTTGTGACGCACGAGATGGGCTTTGCGCGTGCGGTAGCTGATCGAGTCATATTTATGGATGGTGGTCGGATTATCGAAGAAGGTCGACCAGAAGACATTTTTGACCAGCCAAAAGAAGAACGTACTAAGCAATTCTTAGCTCGCATTCAAAAGGTAGATGTTGAGTAAGCTAAGCAAATTAATTTATCTTATTCATTTCCACAATCGTACAGAAATGGACAGAATTTAACAAAGATACTTCAATTGTTAGACATTGATTGGTCTAGCGGTTGGGGTATTTTTTGTTTAGAGGGAATGGATATTTTTATATAGTACTTTTAGCGAGGCGATGAGCCGTAGGCATAGATGAAGTTAGGCAAGGTAAGCTAAGGAAGTAATAGGAGGAAAACTAAATGACGATAAATGTATTCGAAAGGTCTTTACTTTTTAGTAATAAATAGTATATAATAACCTAAAGAAAACGTTTGCACAAGTTTGACTGTTTGCTTGCTAAAAGATAAGCAACAGAAATAGAATTAGGGAGGAGTTCTATGACGACATTAGCCGATGTGGCTAGGTTAGCCAATGTATCAAAGATGACTGTTTCGCGTGTCATCAACCATCCAGAACAAGTTACACAAGAGCTACGGACACTCGTAACAGCTGCGATGGAAGAATTAAACTATAAGCCAAATGTGGCTGCCAAGGCCTTGGCTCAGCAACGGACATTGATTGTTCAGGCTGTCATTCTCGAAAAGATGGATGTGGTAGAGCCGTACTATATCGACCTTCTTGCAGGAATCGCTGATGAGCTCAATCATCGAAATTATACCTTGCAGTTGGTGACCAATCCAAGTCAGATTACTGATCAATGCGATGGTTACATTGTGACTGGCGCTCGAAAGGATGATTACCCTTGGCTGAAAGGTCTGCGGAAGCCATTGATTTTATTCGGGGAGAATCAAGAAGGCCTTCCTTTTGTAGATTCAGACAATCGTTTGGCGACTAGGTCCGCAACCCAGTTTGCTTTATCAAAAGGTTATGAGAGGATTGTTTTTGTAGGGATTGACTTGCCCGAAGCCTTTGAAAAAGGGAGAGAAGAAGGTTACAAAGATGCGATGCAGGGCCGAGAAACTCATCTCTATCGATTGGAAAATCGTTCTCGTGTTGCGGAAGAATTTGTGAAAAATCTTGATTATTTACCAGAAAACACCTGCTTTATCTGCGCATCGGATCGTCTCGCTCTTGGGGTTACAAGAGGTTTACAAGCTCTAGGAAAATCTATTCCGAATGACGTTGGGGTAATTGGTTTTGATGGCTTCTTTTTAGATCGGATGTCCAGACCAGCCTTGACGACGATGAAGCAGCCGATTCGTCAAATGGGGGCTCTTAGCGTCAAACATTTAATGACGATATTGGATGGCAAGCCTCTGGCTAGACAGGGGCATTACTGCCAGGCAACCTTAATTGAAAGGGAGACTACACCTCAGTAGTCTCTTTTTTTGGTCAGTGGGCCGTCTAGGAGCAAAAGAGGGGGAGCTATTTATTCTATTTTAGTTAGATAGTAGTCCAAAACTTGTTACCGTTAACATTTAAGAAAACGTTTGCAAAGACTCCTTGAAATTGTATATACTGGTAGTGTACAATTCAAACTTATTTATATGGAGGAGTCTATGAAAAAGAAATCCGTTCAGAATATGAAACGAACAGGGATGCTAGAGAAGAAACAGATTTTTGGCATTCGTAAACTAAATGTAGGTGTAGCCTCTGTTGGGATTGCGGCTGCTCTGTTTTTAAGTGGAGCAGGTCAACTAGTGCAGGCAGAGGAAGTTGTCCTCCCTGCGTCAACTAGTTCAACGACTCTTTCGGAACAGGATGGCGGCGCGGTAGAAGCGACCACAACTGAGATAGAAGCTACAGATTCTATGGTAGCTGAAGCGACAGCGGTAAGAGAAACAGCCGATGCAACTGCTTCAGAGGAAGCTCCTATCGAAGAAGGAAGCATTCGTCTGCACTTTGAAAATGTGGACGAAACAGCACCAGAAAGTCAAGGACTGTGGACTTGGGGAGGAGTGGCAGAGCCGTCCGATGGTAATCAATGGCCAACTGATACGGTGAATTTTTCAAGCAGTCAAGTAGATGACTACGGCCATTACGTTGATATTAAAAAATCTGAGACACCAGGAACGATTGGCTATCTGGTCCTCAAGAATGGGGAAAAAATAACAGAATCGGACCAAAAAGTGGAGCTTCTTGTTCCGGAACAGAATGAAGCCTGGATCGCTAGTGACTACAGCGTGTCTAGCTATGAGCCGCTCAAAGATGAAAATGTCCTCCGCATCAACTACACCCGTGAAGACAACAATTATGAAGGTTGGGGCGTTTGGACTTGGGGCGATACGACTGAAGCGAGTGATGGCTGGCCAACAGGTGCCGTTGATTTTAAACTTGGCAAATACGGAGCTTATGTTGACATACCCCTATCGAACGGTTTAGATTCTAAGCTTGGATTTCTGCTAATCAATCAGAATAATCCAGATCTTGCTGGCAATAAAACCATTGATTTAGCCTTTGCAGATCGTAAACGGCATAGCCAAATTTTCCTTCGAAATGATGACGATAAAGTTTATACCAATCCATATTTTATCGAAGAGAAAGTAGAATTAGATACAAGTAAAGCTACTCCGGGTACAAAAAATGTGACTGTTGAGGCAAGTGTGAAAGCACCATTCAACTACAATGAAAGTGGCTTGGTATCTGTAACTGTCACCAACCCTGAAAATGCTGAGATTGTCAAAATGGAAGTCGATACAAGTGCCATCGGCGGAGGTCTTGTGCCAATCTCTACTGAGCTCAATCGTGTGACCATTAAAGCGACGTCTAGCACAGCGCCAGGTACCTATAGTCTTCCTGTAAAGGTCTATGACAAGGACAACGGTTACTACGAAACAAAATTGGATGTGACCATTACGGAGCGTATCAAGGCAGATGGTGAAAAAGACTGGGACGAGCAAGTCATCTACTTCATGATGACAGACCGTTTCTACAATGGAGACACCAGCAATGACAAGCTGGTGGAAGGAACGGCCTCCAACCCACGCGGTCTTTACCAAGGCGGTGACTTCAAAGGAGTGACAGCCAAGCTGGACTACTTGAAAGAATTGGGTGTGGATTCTATCTGGTTGACACCAATTGTGGAAAATATTCCACAGAATGTCGGTAGCGTAAAAGATGGAGAGTACTATGCTTACCATGGTTATTGGGCATCCAATTTTGAGAAACTTAATCCGCATTTGGGAAGTTTAGCTGACTTCCACGAATTGATTGATGCTGCGGCGGAAAAAGGTATAAACATTGTTGTTGACGTGGTGCTTAACCATGCTGGCTATGGTACAGAAGAAACCTTTGCAGGTATGGTGCGGACTAAGGAAGAAGATAAGCAGGGAGATGATCAGCTCGGTTCGCTTGCAGGATTGCCTGACTTCAAGACAGAAGAAGCAGCTGTCCGCAATCAGTTGGTTGCTTGGCAGGCATCTTGGTTGGAACGCTCAACAACTGCCAAGGGCAACTCTATCTATGCTTTCCGTGTCGATACAGTCAAACACGTTGATGATACAACCTGGCAGCATTTCAAAAATGAATTGGTGGATAGAGATCCTGACTTCCACTTGATTGGGGAAACTTGGGGAGCGAATTATAAGGATACCAAGGGTGACTTGGGAATCGGTACTATGGACAGCTTGTTGGACTTTGGCTTCAAGGATATTGCCAAATATCTGGTCAATGGTCAATTGAAAGCAGCTGGAAAAGAGCTGGAAGAACGTAGCAAGGTTCTGACTAGTGCAGCTTCTCTGGGTCAATTCTTGGGCAGTCATGACGAAGATGGTTTCCTCTACAGTCTCGGTGGCGCAGAAAAAGAAGGAAATCTGGATAAACTGAAATTGGCTGCTAGTCTCTTGATTACTGCTAAAGGTCAGCCAGTCATCTACTATGGTGAAGAATTAGGTCAATCTGGACAAAACAACTGGCCAGTTTATGACAACCGGTACGATTTCGATTGGAGCAAGGTAGAGACTAGTGACATCACAGACCACTATCAGAAATTGCTGGCTTTCCGCAATGCCAATTCAACATTGCTCTCACGTGGTGATACAAGCACACTTGCTGGAAATGATAGCCAAGGTTGGCTTATCAGCAAACGCAGTTACCAAGATCAAGCTGCCTATCTTGTCTTCTCAACCAATACCGAGAGCAAGGAAATGGCGCTTGAAGTATCTGGCAAGGATGTGGTTGTAACAGATGCCTACACAGGAAAAACGTATCAAGCTATCGAGAAAGACGGTAAATGGGTTGTTCAAGTCGAACTTCCAACAATCGGTCAAGGTGGCACCATGCTCCTTCAGACTCAAGCAGGTGACATCGTCAATGCAAGTGTGCAAGGAACAACTGAAGAACCAATTGAAGCAGGCTACTTCCGTGTTCACTTTAAAACTCTACCATCTGATAATCTATCTAGTCTAGGTCTATGGACATGGGATGATGTGGAAAAACCATCATCAGATGTTGGTGCTTGGCCAACAGGAGCAACCAATTTCAGCACGGCTAAACAGGATGACTATGGCTATTATCTGGACATCAAGATGAAAGATGAAACAGCCAGCAAGATTAGTCTGTTGATTAATAACACTTCTGGTGAAAATATCACAGGTGACAAGACCATTGAACGGATTAGCACCAAGATGAATGAAGCTTGGTTTGATGAAAACTACCAACTCAGCCTCTATCAACCGCTTAAAGAAGGCTACATCCGTATCAATTACTTCCGTACCGATGGCGATTATGACCAAAAAGGTCTCTGGATCTGGGGAGATGTGACTGATGTTGCCTTGGGTGATTGGCCAAATGGTATTGATTTTGAAAACCAAGGCAAGTATGGTGCCTATATTGATGTTAAATTGACAGATTTACCAAGTTCCATTGGCTTCCTGCTATTGGATGAAAGCAAGTCAGGAGATGATGTGAAGATTCAGCAGAAAGATTATAGCTTTAAAGATTTGAAAAATCAGACACAAATCTTCCTCAAGGATGATGATGCGACTATTTACACCAACCCTTATTTTGTCAATAATGTCCGTGTAACAGGTGTTTCTCATGTTAGCCTAACAGCTCTAGAAGCAGCCTTTACAACGCTGGAAGGTGCTGATAAGGATAGCATCTTGGAGAAATTGTCTGTAACAGATAAAAATGGCCAGACAGTGACTGTGACGGACCTTGTCTTGGATCTTACTAGCAACAAGGTGCGGGTCCTCGGGGATTTCAACCAAGAAAATGCGGGCTATACCCTCAAATATGGCAATGATAGCTTCACAACGACTATGAGCTGGCAATTGAAGGATGAGCTCTATGCTTATGATGGGGAGCTTGGTGCGCGTGTGCGTCAGGCTGGTAGTGTCGTTGATATGACTCTATGGTCTCCAAGTGCAGACAGTGTAGCAGTTGTTCTTTATGATAAGGATGACCAGTCTAAGGTGGTCGGTAAATTGGCCATGACCAAGGGCGATAAGGGACAATGGGACCTTGAATTGAATGGTCAATCAGGTCTTGGTATCGCGGACTATCGTGGTTACTACTACCATTATGAAATCACTCGTGGGGATCAAGCTGTTCTTGTTTTAGATCCATATGCTAAGTCTTTAGCGGAGTGGAATAGTGATTTGGCAGATACAGATCCATCTTATCGGATTGCAAAAGCTGCGATTGTGGATCCATCAGAAGTTGGTCCAAGTGGTTTGGACTATGCCACAATTCCTAACTTCAATCAGCGTGAAGATGCTATTATCTATGAAGCACATGTTCGTGACTTCACATCAGATCCTGCTATTTCTGATGAATTGACAGCTCAGTTCGGTACCTTTGCGGCCTTTGCAGAGCGACTCAGCTACCTTAAGGACTTGGGTGTGACCCATATTCAGCTGCTCCCAGTTATGAGCTACTATTATGTCAATGAATTGAAAAATGCAGAGCGTCTCAGTGAGTATGCATCAAGCAACAGTAACTATAACTGGGGTTATGATCCACAAAGCTACTTTGCCTTTACAGGTATGTATTCTACAGATCCGACCGATCCAATGAAACGCATCGAGGAATTCAAAAACCTGGTCAATGAAATTCACAAACAAGGCATGGGTGTGATTTTGGATGTGGTCTATAACCACACTTCTAAGACATTCTTGTTTGAAGATTTGGAACCAAACTATTATCACTTCATGGAGGCAGATGGTACGGCTAAATCAAGCTTTGGTGGTGGTCGTCTGGGAACCACTCACTACATGAGCCGTCGTGTCTTAGTTGATTCCATCAAGTATCTTGTGGATGAGTTTAAGGTAGATGGTTTCCGCTTCGATATGATGGGTGACCATGATGCCGAAGCAATTGAGCTGGCCTTTACAGAGGCTCAAAAACTCAATCCAAACATTATTATGCTTGGTGAAGGATGGAGAACCTTTACAGGCGATGCTAATCAGCCTGTTCAGCCAGCGGACCAAGACTGGATGAGTTCAACAGATACGGTTGCGGTATTCTCAGATGAGATTCGTAACACACTTAAATCTGGTTATCCAAACGAAGGTCAGCCAGCCTTTATCACAGGCGGTGCTAAGAGTGTTGAGTCTGTCTTTAATAACATCAAGGCACAACCAGGCAACTTCTTGGCAGATGATCCAGGCGATGTGATCCAGTATATTGCTGCGCATGATAACTTGACCCTCTTTGATATTATCGCTCAGTCCATCAAGAAGGATCCGTCAGTTGCTGAAAACTATACTGAAATTCACCAACGTCAACGCTTGGGTAATTTGCTAGTCTTGACTGCTCAAGGGACACCGTTTATCCATTCTGGTCAGGAGTATGGACGAACCAAACAGTTCCGCCATCCTGATTACAAGAACCCAGTTACAGAGGACAAGGTACCAAACAAGGCGCATTTGTTGACCAATGCAGATGGAACGCCATTTGACTATCCATACTACATTCATGACTCTTACGATTCATCGGATGCGGTCAACAAGTTTGACTGGACCAAAGCGACAGATGAGGCGCTCTATCCAGAGAATACCCGTACTCAGGCCTTTACAAAAGGATTGATTGCCTTGCGCAAATCAACAGATGCCTTCCGTTTGGGAACAAAAGAAGAAGTTGAACAGAAGGTTAGCTTGATTTCAATTCCAGGTCAAAATGGTATTGCCAAAAATGATGTGGTCATTGCCTATCAAACCATTGCAAGCAATGGGGACCGCTATGCTGTCTTTGTTAACGCAGACAGCAAGGAGCGCAGTTTTGTTCTTTCTGATAGTTACAAAGAATTGCTTAAGGGTCAAGTGTTGGTCGATGGTAAGCGGGCTGGAATAGCAGCGCTGACTGATTTGGTAGGTGTGACATTGACAGATGATGCAGTTGTTCTTGCACCTTTGACTGCAACGGTGATTCGCTTGCCTTACATCACTACGGCAGTTCCAGATACAGCGCCTACTGCTGAAGAAAAACCAAGTCTAGACTTTACTACCAAGGAACGTACAGAAGAAAAAATTCTTCCTATCGTAGAGGAAATTCGCTATGATGCAAGTCTCTCTACCGATCAATCTTATGTCCATCAAGAAGGCAAAACTGGTAAGAAAGTTCTGGTTTATCAGGATGTCTTGATTGATGGCATGGTGGTCGCTACTAACTTGTTATCAGAAACAGTTGTTGATAGCGAAACACGTATTGTTGTGAAAGGCAGTATGGAGGCTAAGAAAGAGGCTGAAAAACCGAGTCTTTCTACTACTGCTCAAGCATCTAGACAAGCGACAAGTGCTGCAAGCAAGGCGAGTCTGCCGATTACGGGTAACCGACAAAGCGATTTGGCACTTCTAGGTCTCGGACTTGTTGGACTTGGATTGACAGTTGCTGCGCAAGGAAGAAATAAAAAATCGGAAGAGTAATAATATTTGGCTCTCCAGAGGAGCACTACTCAAAACCTTGTAAATCTCTTATAAATACAAGGATTGAGAGTATCACTTCCCTCTAGAAGAGGTTGGTTTTAAACCAACCTCTTCTTTTATGTTTTTTTGAAGTTCTTCTAATTTTTTAGATAAAATAACGTCTATTTATTGATTATTAGAATAAATGGGCTGGTGAACGATAGGGAGGAATTCTGATTAAATCAGCCATTAAAGTTCGGAAATAGTCCAATAGTGAACACAAGCCTGTGTTTTATTTGGTCTTTTTGTTTCCGCTTACATAAATTATAATTAAACCATAAAAATCATTTCAAAAAGGAGAATGAAAAATGGATTTCCTTCAAACCCCATTAAACTGGTTCTCACAGAATATCCTGCAGAATCCAGCCTTCTTCGTAGGTCTTTTAGTATTGGTGGGCTATGCTCTCCTAAAGAAAAAACCTCATGATGTTTTTGCAGGGTTTATCAAAGCGACAGTTGGCTATATGATTTTGAACGTAGCAGCTGGTGGTTTAGTAACAACCTTTCGTCCGATTTTGGCGGCTTTGAACTATAAGTTCCAAATTGATGCGGCAGTTATTGACCCTTACTTCGGTCTTGCAGCAGCAAATGGGAAAATTGCTGAGGAGTTCCCTGATTTCGTATCAGCAGCCACTACAGCACTCTTGATTGGTTTCGGTGTCAACATCCTCTTGGTGGCATTACGTAAGGTCACAAAAGTACGTACTCTGTTCATCACTGGACACATCATGGTACAACAAGCGGCAACAGTCTCATTGATGGTGCTCTTCCTCATTCCAGCTCTTCGTAACCAATTCGGTACAGCAGCGATTGGTATCATCTGTGGTATTTACTGGGCAGTCAGCTCAAATATGACAGTTGAACCAACCCAACGATTGACAGGTGGCGGTGGCTTTGCCATCGGTCATCAACAACAATTCGCTATCTGGTTTGTCGATAAGATTGCACCAAAACTTGGTAAAAAAGAAGAAAATTTGGATAACTTGAAGTTGCCTAGCTTTCTCAACATCTTCCACGATACAGTTGTTGCTTCAGCAACCTTGATGCTTGTGTTCTTCGGTGTGATTTTGTTCATCTTGGGTCCAGAAATTATGGCAAATCCAGAAGTTATCACTTCAGGTGCTCCATACAATCCAGCTAAACAAGCCTTCTTTATGTATGTGATTCAAACAGCCTTCACCTTCTCAGTATATCTTTTCATTTTGATGCAAGGTGTCCGCATGTTCGTAGCAGAATTGACAAATGCCTTCCAAGGTATCTCAAGCAAATTGCTTCCTGGTTCATTCCCAGCGGTGGACGTTGCAGCTTCTTACGGCTTCGGTTCATCTAACGCAGTTCTTTCAGGTTTTGCCTTCGGTTTAATCGGTCAGTTGATTACAATCGTTCTCTTGATTGTCTTCAAGAGTCCAATCCTCATCATCACTGGTTTCGTACCTGTATTCTTCGATAACGCAGCTATCGCAGTGTACGCTGACAAACGTGGTGGTTGGAAAGCAGCGGCCATCCTTTCCTTCATCTCAGGTGTCCTTCAAGTCGCTCTTGGTGCAGTCTGCGTTGGCTTGCTTGAATTGAGCGGTGGTTACCACGGAAACATTGACTTTGAAGTGCCATGGTTACCATTTGGACTTGCATTTAAGCACCTCGGTATTGCTGGTTATGTTCTTGTCTGCCTCTTCTTATTGGCTATTCCGCAACTTCAATTTGCGAAAGCAAAAGATAAGGAAGCATACTATCGTGGCGAGGCACAAGCAGAATAGTATCCTTGGTCTGTAAAATCAGAACATAATGTATTAAAAATAAAATAGGAGTGAAATTATGGTTAAAGTTTTAACGGCCTGCGGAAATGGCATGGGCTCATCTATGGTTATCAAGATGAAGGTAGAAAACGCCCTTCGTCAACTCGGCGTAACAGATTTTCAATCAGCTTCCTGCTCAGTTGGTGAAGCAAAAGGTTTAGCGGCAGGATATGATATTGTCGTAGCCTCTAACCACTTGATTTCTGAGTTGGAAGGTCGCACGAAAGGTCACTTGGTTGGTCTTGACAACCTCATGGACGACAATGAAATCAAAACAAAATTACAAGCAGTGCTATAAATAGCCGTTAGGGAGTGGGAAAGAACTCGACCAGTCTAAAAAGAGTTCGTCTTCCCACCCCCGCACAGTTGATTAGGTTAGATTTGGAGTGTGAAACACGAACAAATCTGCCAATCAACCACTGCGCTGAGATGTTGACACGAACTCTGAGAAGCGAGGTTGGACTTTCTGCCCAGCCTCTTTCATATAGCGTGTAGAAGGGAAAAACTATGAATTTACAAAAATCATTTACAGAAAATAATTCCATTCGCTTGGGATTGACAGCGGAAACCTGGCAGGAGGCTGTTCACAAGGCTGTTGAACCGCTGATTGACAGTGGTGCTGCGACAGAAGAATACTATGATGCCATCATTGCCTCGACAGAAGAATATGGTCCCTACTATGTTCTCATGCCTGGTATGGCTATGCCTCACGCCCAAGCAGGTGTTGGCGTCTTGAAGGATTCCTTTGCTTTGATTACCTTGACAAAACCAGTCGTCTTCTCAGATGGGAAAGAAGTGTCTGTTCTGCTCACTCTTGCAGCTACCGATCCAAAGATTCATACATCTGTAGCTATTCCACAAATTATTGCCCTCTTTGAATTGGAAAATTCCATTGAGCGTTTGATTGCTTGTCAAACTCCTGAGGAAGTCTTGGCAATGGTGGAAGAGTCCAAAAACAGTCCTTACCTAGAAGGTTTAGATTTAGAAAGTTAGGAGAAAAAACATGAAACATATTCCAAATTTACAAGTTGCCCTTGACCATTCAGACTTGCAGGGAGCGATTAAAGCAGCTGTTTCCGTTGGTCATGAAGTGGATGTTATCGAGGCAGGTACCGTTTGTTTGCTTCAAGTTGGTAGCGAATTGGTAGAAGTGCTGCGCAGCCTTTTCCCAGACAAAATTATCGTTGCAGATACCAAGTGTGCGGATGCGGGTGGTACGGTTGCCAAAAACAATGCCGTTCGTGGTGCGGACTGGATGACTTGTATCTGTTCTGCAACTATTCCAACTATGGAAGCTGCTTTGAAGGCTATCAAGGAAGTACGTGGTGACAAGGGCGAAATCCAAATCGAGCTTTACGGTGACTGGACTTATGAACAGGCTCAACTCTGGTTGGATGCTGGCATTTCCCAAGCGATTTACCACCAATCTCGTGACGCCCTCCTTGCTGGCGAAACTTGGGGCGAAAAAGACCTCAATAAAGTGAAAAAATTGGTTGATATGGGCTTCCGTGTTTCTGTGACAGGTGGTTTGGATGTGGATACGCTCAAGCTTTTCGAAGGTGTAGATGTCTTCACCTTTATCGCAGGTCGCGGTATTACAGAAGCGGCGGATCCAGCAGCTGCGGCGCGTGAATTCAAAGACGAAATCCGTCGTATCTGGGGGTAAGGCCTATGGCACGACCAATCGGAATATATGAAAAGGCAACGCCCAAGCACTTCACATGGAAGGAACGCTTGGAGTTTGCCAAAGAATTAGGTTTCGACTTTGTGGAAATGTCGGTGGATGAGAGCGATGCACGTTTGGCTCGTTTGGAGTGGACCAAGGAAGAGCGTTTGGAGCTGGTCAAAGCCATCTATGAAACAGGTGTCCGCATTCCGACTATTTGCTTCTCTGGTCACCGTCGCTACCCGCTTGGCTCCAATGATCCTGCTCTTGAAGCCAAGTCCTTAGAAACCATGAAACAGTGTATCGAGCTGGCTCAAGACCTTGGTGTCCGTGTCATCCAGTTGGCTGGCTACGACGTCTACTATGAGGAAAAATCGCCTGAAACTAGAGAGCGTTTCATAAAGAATCTCCGTCAGGCTTGCGACTGGGCAGAACAGGCTCAGGTCATGTTGGCTATTGAGATTATGGATGATCCATTTATCAACTCCATTGAAAAATACCTAGCTGTTGAGAAAGAAATCGATTCGCCATATCTCTTTGTTTATCCAGATACTGGGAACGTGTCTGCTTGGCACAATGACATTTACAGCGAATTTTACTTGGGTCACCGTTCTATTGCAGCCCTTCACCTGAAAGATACCTATGCAGTAACTGAAAACTCCAAGGGACAATTCCGTGATGTTCCATTCGGTCAGGGCTGTGTGGACTGGGACAATATGTTTGCAGTATTGAAAAAGACCAACTACCAAGGTCCATTCTTGATTGAGATGTGGTCAGAAAACTGCGAAACGGTTGAGGAAACACGAGCTGCTATCAAGGAGGCACAAGATTTCCTCTATCCATTGATTGAGAAAGCGGGGTTGAACTAATGCCAAAAGATTTACAGGAAATGCGTCAACGGGTTTATGAAGCCAACATCGCCCTACCTGCTCATGGGCTCGTCAAATTTACCTGGGGCAACGTATCAGAAGTCTGCCGTGAACTTGGTCGCATCGTCATCAAGCCCTCTGGTGTGGACTATGAAAAATTGTCCCCAGAAAACATGGTGGTGACCGATTTGGACGGAAATGTGGTGGAAGGAGACCTCAATCCGTCGTCTGATTTGGCGACCCACGTTGCCCTCTACAAGGCTTGGCCAAATGTCCATGCTGTCGTTCATACGCATTCGACAGAAGCAGTGGGTTGGGCTCAGGCAGGTCGTGACATTCCATTTTATGGGACAACTCATGCGGACTATTTCTACGGTCCGGTACCATGTGCCCGTTCCTTGACGGCTGAGGAAGTAAACTCGGCCTATGAAAAAGAAACAGGAGCAGTTATCATCGAGGAATTCGAGCGTCGAGGCATTGACCCAGTTGCCGTTCCAGGAATTGTTGTCCGTAACCATGGACCATTTACCTGGGGCAAGGATCCTGCTCAGGCAGTTTACCATAGCGTTGTCCTTGAGGAAGTGGCTCGGATGAACCGCTACACAGAGCAGATTAATCCACGGGTGGAGCCAGCACCAAGCTATATCATGGACAAGCATTACCTCCGTAAACATGGTCCTAATGCCTACTATGGACAAAAGGGTGACGAACATTAAGTTCTTGTGTGAAAAAAACAGTAGGGAAAAGTAGCAGACTCCCCAAAAGGGAGAACTGCTTTTTCCCTTTTGATGAGGAGAAAGATGAGGAAATTTTTACAGGATAGTCTGACAGAGACAGCCTACTATTTAGAATTGATTTTATCTGCCATACTTGGCTTAGCCCTTTTAGCCTTATCAACGCTTCTCTTTGCAGACCTGCTCAGCTCATTAGCTGGTGATATTCAAGCGGATACGTTTATTCAAAATTTTCTGAGTCGTGCAATGACCTTGGCGGTCGGAGTCGAATTTATCAAAATGCTTTGCAAACAGTCACCTAGCACCGTGATTGAGGTACTCCTAGTTGCCATTGCTCGCCAGCTGATTGTAGAGCATGGTTCTAGCAGTGATTACTTGATTGGAATTATTTCGGTTGCCATCCTATTTGCAGTTAGAAAATACCTCTTCACTCAGTTTGATGATTCCAATAATATTATCATGCGTGCCAGCCAGAAAGTAAAAGTGGCTAATATCATCGCACGAGTAAAAATTCCAAGTGAAGGTAGCGAGACTTTGAGAGATTTTGTGACACGAAAACTCAATGAAGAGGAGAAAACCATTGCTATTGGTGCCTGTGTATATTTGAAAAATGTTGCCCTTCGGATAGATAACATGCACGGAGAACTGATTACCCGAGTAGAAATTATTAAAAGCATCTATTAATTCTAACAAAAGATATTTATGCAATATAAAACAAGTAATGATCAGATGAATTTTAATAATTATTAGAATATCTAAGGTAATTATGTTAAGATAGTAACGGGACGGGGGAAAGAGGAGGAGAATATTGTTATTAGATAAGAGTAGTTGCGCTCTACTGAGGTACCTGATTGGTCTGCAGGAACCTGAGACAATCATGGCTATTTCCAAGGGCTTGCAACAATCACGTCGAAAAATCTATTACCATCTAGAAAAAATCAATGATGCCCTACCAACAACTGTAGAGAGTATTGAAAGTTTACCTCGCATCGGTATTCGACTTACCGATGCGCAAAAACTAGCCTGTCGAGATCTTCTCGATTCCATTGATTCGTACACCTACGTCATGAGCATGCCTGAGCGCATTCAGCTGATGTTGGTATATATCTGTATCACACCAGAAAGAGTGACCATTGAACGGCTAATGGAGTTGACAGAAGTCTCTCGTAATACGGTCTTAAATGATTTGAATGAAATTCGAACCCAGTTGGCTCAAGAACAATACAAGATGACCCTCTATGTGTCTAAGAGTCAGGGCTATAGTCTGGTTTGTCACCCTTTAAATAAAATCCAATATGTCCACTCGCTTCTCTATACCATCTTCTTGGACGCCAATAAAGGTTTTTTGCAGGTTCTAGAAGATAAGTTATTTGAGTTGGTAGGGTGTCAGTTGCTCTTCTCCGAAGAAATGGCACAATTTTTACAGGGACAAGTATCGCAATTAGAAAAGAAACTGGGCAAGAAAATCAATCGTTACGAGATCGAGTTTATGCTCAAAGTATTGCCTTTTTTGCTCCTTAGCTATCGCAATATGGAGCTGGATGACTTGGAAGAACGAGCCATTCTCAAAGAATTTGAACAAGTTCGAGAGCGTATAGAGTACCGAGTTGCTCAGGAATTGAAAGATGCCTTGTTGCAAACCTTTGATTTGAAATTGGATGAAATAGAAATCTCCCTGATTGCCATTCTACTTCTATCCTATCGAAAGGATAGCGATGTTCATGTATTCAGCCAAGATTTCATTGACTTGAAGCGTGTGGTAGAGCGATTTATTCATCATTTTGAGATACATTCACCATTTGAATTGGAAAATCCAGATGAATTAGCCAAACATCTCTTGGCACATTGCAAGGCTCTGTTGTTCAGAAAAACCTACGGCATCCTATCTAAAAATCCAATGGTCCAACAAATCCAAGATAAATACGGCACCCTGTTTGCTATGACACGGGTTTCTGGAAAGATTTTGGAGGAGGAGTGGCAGATTGAGTTATCCGATGGAGATATTGCCTATTTGACGATTCATCTAGGAGGGGCTATTCGACGCAGTGGGACGCGCAAGGCACAGACACAGATTGTCTATTTAATCTGTGATGAAGGGGTGTCAGTCCAACGCTTACTTTATAAACAATGCCAGCATCACTTGCCAGATAAGAAGATTGGCGCCGTCTTTACCACAGAACAATTCAAGAGTGTCGAAGACTTGCTAGAGGTTGATTTCTTGATTACAACCAGCGATGGGTTGGAAACGGATTTCCCTTTGGTGCAGGTTCACCCCATTTTAGATTTTGATGATGTGCTAAACATGACTCATTTTGCAAAATATCGTAGTTTGGCAGATGAAAAACAAGTTTTTGCAGTAGAACTAGACAAGCTTTTGTCGGGATATATCGCAGACGGAAGGACCGCTCGAGAACTCAAACAACGGCTACAAAAACTGATTACCAATGAATTATTAACCAATTTATCCAGTCAAGATATTGAAACAGATCTGTATTAGGGTAAAGTCCAAGTGTGAACACAAGCCTGTGTTTTATTTGGTCTTTTTTTTGTTGCCTTTGGAGCATATACTAGAAGCATAGAAACGTACCTTATAGGAGGAATGGAAAATGGCTAAAGTTCAAGATATTACAAGAGAATCCTGGATTCTTTCAACCTTCCCAGAATGGGGAACTTGGCTCAATGAAGAAATTGAAGAAGAAGTAGTGCCAGAAGGCAACTTTGCTATGTGGTGGCTTGGAAACTGCGGTGTCTGGATTAAAACACCAGGTGGTGCGAACGTGGTCATGGACCTCTGGTCATCACGTGGAAAATCCACTAAAAAAGTGAAAGATATGGTTTGGGGACACCAGATGGCTAACATGGCAGGTGTGCGCAAATTGCAACCAAACTTGCGTGTGCAGCCAATGGTTATCGACCCATTTGCCATCAATGAATTGGACTACTACCTAGTATCGCACGTCCACAGTGACCACATGGACATCAGCACAGCCGCTGCCATCATCAACAATCCAAAGTTGGACCACGTCAAATTTGTCGGTCCAGTTGAAAGTGGCGACATCTGGGAAAAATGGGGTGTGCCTGCTGACCGTATTATCCGCATCGCACCAGGTGATAGCTTTGAATTCAAAGACATCAAGGTCCACGCAGTTGAGTCCTTCGACCGTACTTGCTTGGTGACCTTGCCAATCGAAGGCTACGACGAAAATGGTGGTAAATTAGCAGGACTTCCTGTGACAGATGAACTCATGGCTCGCAAGGCAGTCAACTATGTCTTTGAAACACCTGGCGGAACCATCTACCACGGTGCAGACTCCCACTTCTCAAACTACTTTGCAAAACACGGTCGCGACTTCAATATCGACGTTGCTATCAACAACTACGGTGACAACCCAATCGGTATCCAAGACAAGATGACCTCAATCGACCTTCTCCGTATGGCAGAAAACTTGCGTGCTAAGGTAATCATCCCTGTTCACTATGACATCTGGTCTAACTTCATGGCGTCAACAGATGAAATCTTGCAGCTCTGGAAAATGCGTAAGGAACGCTTGCAATATGATTTCCATCCATTCATCTGGGAAGTTGGTGGCAAGTATACTTATCCGATGGACAAGGACCGTATTGAATATCACCACCCACGTGGCTTTGATGATTGCTTCTTAGAAGACTCAAATATTCAATTTAAGGCTTTGTTATAAGATTTAGAACTCTCTTGCTCCATAGAGACGAGGAGAGGTACTATAAACTCTGATAAAGTATGAAATGTGCGAATTACTACTGTTCACTCCAAGGGCGGGACGAAAGTCCTGCCTCTTTTCTACGGATAATTTGCTTCTTACTTCATTTCAAACAGACATAGAAAACGCTTTATGGTATAATAAATTCATGACTTTAAAAAAGGAGAAAAACATGTCAAATCTTTCAGTCAATGCGATTCGTTTCCTTGGTATTGATGCCATCGAAAAATCAAAATCAGGTCACCCAGGTGTCGTCATGGGTGCGGCTCCAATGGCCTACAGCCTTTTTACTAAAGAACTTCGTATCAACCCAGCTCAGCCAAACTGGGTGAACCGTGACCGCTTTATCTTATCAGCAGGTCATGGGTCAATGCTCCTCTACGGACTTCTTCATTTGTCAGGATTTGAAGATGTCACTATGGATGAAATCAAGAACTTCCGTCAATGGGGTTCAAAAACACCAGGTCACCCAGAATTTGGTCACACAGCAGGTGTAGATGCAACAACAGGTCCTCTTGGACAAGGTATCTCAACTGCGACAGGTTTTGCGCAAGCAGAGCGTTTCCTTGCAGCTAAGTACAACCGTGATGGTTTCCCAATCTTTGACCACTATACTTACGTAATCTGTGGTGATGGCGACTTGATGGAAGGTGTTTCTGCAGAAGCGGCTTCTTACGCAGGTCTTCAAAAATTAGAAAAACTCATCGTTCTTTACGATTCAAATGACATCAACTTGGATGGCGAAACAAAAGACTCCTTCACAGAAGATGTACGTGCCCGTTACAATGCTTATGGCTGGCATACAGACCTCGTAACAGACGGTACAGATGTAGATGCCATCTTTGCTGCTATTGAAAAGGCAAAAGCAGCTGGTAAGCCATCTCTTATCGAAATCAAGACTGTTATCGGTCATGGTTCACCAAACAAACAAGGAACAAATGCCGTTCACGGTGCTCCACTTGGTGCAGAAGAAACAGAAGCAACTCGTAAGGCGCTTGATTGGAACTATGGTCCATTTGAAATTCCAGCTGAAGTTTATGCGGACTTCAAAGCTAATGTAGCTGATCGCGGTGCAGCAGCTTACGATGCCTGGGTGAAATTAGTTGAAGACTACAAATTAGCTCATCCAGAATTAGCAGCTGAAGTAACAGCTATCTTGGAAGGTCGTGACGTAGTTGAAATCAAGCCAGAAGACTTCCCAGTTTACGAAAATGGCTTCTCACAAGCAACTCGTAACTCATCACAAGATGCCCTCAACGCAGCGGCTAAAGTTTTGCCAACCTTCCTTGGAGGTTCAGCTGACTTGGCTCACTCAAACATGACCTATATCAAGGAAGATGGTTTGCAAGATGCTGAATATCCACTCAACCGCAACATCCAGTTTGGTGTTCGTGAATTTGCTATGGGTACTATCTTGAATGGTATGGCCGCCCACGGAGGACTTCGTGTTTATGGTGGTACCTTCTTCGTCTTCTCAGACTATGTCAAAGCAGCGGTTCGTTTGTCAGCCCTTCAAGGTCTTCCTGTTACTTACGTCTTCACACACGACTCTATCGCGGTTGGTGAAGATGGTCCAACTCACGAGCCAATCGAGCATTTGGCAGGACTTCGTGCTATGCCAAACCTCAATGTCTTCCGCCCAGCAGATGCGCGTGAAACACAGGCAGCTTGGTACTTGTCATTGACTAGCAAGTCTACACCATCAGCCCTTGTTCTCACTCGTCAAAACTTGACAGTTGAAGAAGGAACAGACTTTGACAAGGTTGCAAAAGGGGCTTATGTTGTCTATGAGGCAGCAGGCTTCGATACAATCCTTCTTGCATCTGGTTCAGAAGTGAACTTGGCTGTTAAAGCTGCCAAAGAACTAGAAGCAGCAGGCACTAAGGTTCGTGTGGTTTCTGTGCCATCAACTGAACTCTTCGATGCACAAGACGCTGCCTATAAGGAAGAAATCCTTCCAAATGCCATCCGTCGTCGCTTGGCAATTGAAATGGGTGCAACTCAAAGTTGGTACAAGTATGTCGGTCTTGACGGTAAAGTCCTTGGTATCGACACATTCGGTGCCTCTGCTCCAGCCCAAACAGTTATTGACAACTACGGCTTCACAGTAGAAAATGTTGTGAAATTAGTTGGTGAATTGTAATAGAAAATGTCAGAGACAGCCTTTCGAGGCTGTTTTTGAATTTTTTTAAAAATTTTCTTGACAACATAGACAATAAATGATATATTAACATTTGTAAATATCAATATTGCTCCTCCTACCTTCTCGAATGAGGAGGTATTTTTATATTTTTAAGTTAATAGAGGGGCAGAGTTTTGAAAGAAATGTGTGACAAGGAAGAAGTAGAGTTAGATTAATTTTGATAGCAGAGAAATAAAGAAGTGATTTTGAACTGTTATCAGGGCTGTGCTATAATAGATCTATGAACTATACACATGAAGAAAAAGAGTATTTTATGACTCAAGCATTGCAGGAAGCTAGAAAATCGCTAGAAAAGGATGAAATTCCAATTGGTTGTGTGATTGTCAAGGATGGCCAGATTATTGGCAGAGGGCATAATGCGCGTGAGGAACTCAATCAGGCAATCATGCATGCTGAGATTATGGCAATCCAAGAGGCTAACAATGTTGAGGGGAATTGGCGCTTGCTTGATTCGACCCTTTTTGTGACGATTGAACCTTGTGTGATGTGTAGCGGAGCTATTGGCCTAGCACGCATTCCGCAGGTCATCTATGGAGCAACCAACAAAAAGTTTGGAGCTGCAGGGAGCCTCTATGACATTCTGATAGATGAGCGGCTCAACCATCGTGTCAAGGTAGAAACAGGTATTTTAGAAGCGGAATGTGCCAATATCATGCAAGATTTTTTTAGACAACGCAGAGAAAGTCAGAAGGCTGCTAAACTTATCATGAAAGCCCAAGAGGACCATGCAGACAATCCATCTTGTTAGGTCCCCACTTGCACTCTGGCCAAATTGTGTTATAATAATAAACGGAGCAACATTCGTGCGTGAAGCGGGTCAGGGGAGGAATCCAGCAGCCCTAAGCGAGGTCGAGTGTGTGCTCTTTTTGCGTATAATCTAAAACTCCTTTGAAATCAGGCTTTCAGAGGGTTTTTCTTATCTTATTTTTAGAAATGAGGGGCAAGATAGAGGTGGCTTAAGAAAACTTTTTGGATGCTCTGCTATTCTACTGAGGAATAAGGAGGAAAGCTTATGTTTTTATTTGCCTTTCCAGGTATGGGAAAAACGACACTTGCTAAGAAATATACAGATGTTGTGGACTTAGAAATGTCCGACATTAAGTACGATAATAGTAGTGTTCGTCATTTAACGAAAGAGGAGCGAAAATCCACCAGACGTCCACTGAAGGATAAACGCTATAAAACAATCTATGTCAATAAGGCCTATACTCTTCATAGACAAGGAAAGACAGTCCTAGTAGCGCTGAATTTTCTGATGAGAATGTTGCTGGTCATGTCTATACGCGGTGGTGTGCCATTTCATATCTATATTCCCCATCCTTTTCTCAAAGAAGAATACCGCCAACGTTACATTTCAAGAGGCAACAACAATCGGTTTATATTTGAAGTCATGTTCATTTGGTATCCTGCCCTCATTCCGCTTTACCTACTATCTAAGATTCTCCCGAAATGGATTACAGTAACCCAGTCGGGAGAGACTTTGGAGGATTATTACAAACGCGAAAATTTCGTTAGATTTTCACAAAAATTAAGATTTATACAACATATTTCATGAAAATAAATGAAAATTGATAAATTTCTTGAAAAAAATATGATAAAGCGTTATCATATTATGGTACATAAATGGAGGAAAAACATGACACATATTACATTTGATTATTCAAAAGTCTTGGGCCAATTCGTTGGAGCTCAAGAAGTAGAATACATGCAACCACAAGTTACCCTTGCAGACCAAATGCTCCGTCAAGGAACAGGTCCTGGTAACGACTTTATTGGCTGGTTGGATTTGCCAGAAAACTACGACAAAGAAGAGTTTGCTCGTATCAAGGAAGCTGCAGCTAAAATCCAAAATGAAAGTGAAGTTTTGGTAGTTATCGGTATCGGTGGTTCTTACCTTGGTGCTAAAGCAGCTATTGATTTCTTGAGCAATGCCTTTGTAAACTTGCAAACACGTGAAGAGCGCAAAGCTCCGCAAATCCTTTACGCTGGAAACTCTATCTCATCAAGCTACCTTGCTGACCTGGTAGACTACGTGGCAGACAAGGATTTCTCAGTTAACGTGATTTCTAAATCAGGTACAACAACTGAGCCTGCGATTGCTTTCCGCGTCTTCAAAGAATTGCTTGTGAAGAAATACGGTCAAGAAGAAGCTAACAAGCGTATCTATGCGACAACTGACAAGGCAAAAGGTGCTGTTAAGGTTGAAGCGGACGCAAATGGTTGGGAAACCTTTGTTGTTCCAGATGATGTTGGTGGCCGTTTCTCAGTCTTGACTGCAGTTGGTCTTTTGCCAATCGCAGCAGCTGGTGCGGACATTGATGCCCTTATGGAAGGTGCAAACGCAGCCCGCACGACATTTACATCTGATAAAATTGCTGAAAACCAAGCATACCAATATGCAGCTGTTCGTAACATCCTTTACAGAAAAGGTTATGTAACAGAAATCTTGGCTAACTACGAGCCATCGCTTCAATACTTCAGCGAGTGGTGGAAACAATTGGCAGGCGAGTCAGAAGGTAAGGACCAAAAAGGGATTAACCCTACATCTGCTAACTTCTCAACAGACTTGCACTCTCTTGGACAATTTATCCAAGAAGGAAACCGCAACATCTTTGAGACAGTGGTTCGTGTTGACAAACCAAGAAAAAATATCTTGATTCCTGAAATGGCAGAAGACCTTGATGGCCTTGGCTACTTGCAAGGTAAGGATGTTGACTTTGTAAACAAAAAAGCAACGGACGGCGTACTTCTTGCCCACACAGATGGTGGCGTACCAAACATGTTTGTGACCCTTCCACAACAAGATGAGTTCACACTTGGTTACACCTTCTACTTCTTCGAGTTGGCGATTGCTATCTCTGGTTACCTCAATGCGATCAACCCATTTGACCAACCAGGTGTAGAAGCCTACAAGAAAAATATGTTCGCTCTTCTTGGTAAGCCAGGATTTGAAGAACTCGGTGCAGAATTGAACGCACGTTTGTAATAGAATGAAACTGAGGCTGGACTTGAGCCTGGCCCGCTTCTCAGAGTTCGTTTCAACATCTCAGCACAGTGGTTGATTGACAGATTTGTTCGTGTTTCACACTCCAAATCTAGCCTAATCAACTTGTGCGGG
>NZ_JAOTGB010000024.1:28052-30552 GCF_044427425.1 Streptococcus sp. 2018WUSS126
GTATCTCCAACCTTTAACCTCGCTTTTTTCTTTCTAGGCTCGGGCTGAAACAGTTCCCCGAACTGTTTCACTCCGCTGGACTGTTAAAGCCAATTAACCACTCCCACTGCGCTGAGATGTTGACACGAACTCTGAGAAGTGGCTTTGGACTTTTTGCCCAGCCTCGTTTAAAGTTAAAAAAATTATTCTACGGTCTCGTTTTCTAACAGTATCCGGTTTGCTGTTTTTTGATATAGTACAGAAAACAGGTGTTTCAGATTTATGCAGGTCATGGTTTCTATCATAGTTTGCCTCAAGGGCACAAATATATTTTTTCTATCGGTTAAGGTAAGGATTCAGAAGTCCGTGCTCTATAAAAGCTAAATAAAAACATTTGATAGCATAGGTATATTTCGTTTAATTATGATACAATACTTCTTATAAATATTTTAGGAGTGTTTAAATTTAATGAGAGAAGATATTCAGATTAATGAACGAGCGTTAACTGTATCAGAACAGTTGATAGAGGTTTTGGAATCCATTTACGATCCTGAAATTGAACTAGACATCTACAATTTGGGTTTGATTTATGAGATCCATTTAGATGAAGCTGGTTTTTGTAAGGTTGTCATGACCTTTACAGATTCAGGTTGTTCTTGTGCGGATACTATGCCTGGTGAATTGGTTGCAGCCTTGAAAACGATTGATGGTATAAACGATGCACAGGTAGAGATTGTCTGGTCTCCTGCCTGGAAGATGACCCGTATCAGCCGTCTTGGACGTATTACGCTTGGTATCAGTCCGAAATAAAAAGAAAGTGAGGCTGGGAAAAAAGTCCTGCCACACTTCTCAGAGTTCGTTTCAACATCTCAGCACAGTGGTTGATTGACAGATTTGTTCGTGTTTCACACTCCAAATCTAGCCTAATCAACTTGTGCGGGGTGTGAAACACGAACTCTTTTTCTACCATTTGTCAAGCCTTTCAAGGTATTTGATGAACAATATTTTGAATTCAGTAGTCAAAATAAGGAAATTATTTTATTTTGGACTAAAGTTTAGTGTAAAAAGTGTATACAAAAGCAACACCTTATGTTGAAATTTTTTGATAAGGTGTTACAATGATAGAGCATAAACAGTTTTACCGATTTTGGGTAGAAGTATAATCGTAAAGCTTATTATGCGTAATGAGGTAATACATTGTCCGAATGAGACGATGTATGGAGGCAATCGTGTGTGGCTTCGTAGAAGTCGTTTGCGATTGTCTTTTTCGTTTCTCATAAAAGTCGGCGATATGGCAAGGATTGGTGTGACTAGCTGAAGCGATATTATGAATGCACTTGAACAGAATCTTTCTAGCGTAGGGATTGCCACGTTTGGTAATGTGTTCCTTAGCGAGGAAGTTACCAGATTCATAGTGTCTCAGGTCAATACCGATAAAGGCGTTGATTTGATTTGCAGACTGAAAACGGCGAATATCTCCCAGTTCGCCAATAATACTTGTTGCAGTAGTCTCAGCTATTCCAGGAATAGAGAGCAGAATGTCATATTCAGGTAATGGCTGAGCTAGCTCCACCATTTCGTCTAAGACTGATTGTCTCTGTTCAGAAAGCCGAAGCAATTCTTTTCCATAGTAACGCACCTCTTCCAGCATTGGAGAGGTTTTCTTAACGGCACAATAAGATTGATTAGCTAGTGCTATCAGTTTCTCGGCTAAGTACGCCACACGCTTGTCCGAAATCCGTTTTGAGGTGGACTGACGAATGCTCTCTGAGAGTTCGTCCTTGCTTAAATCAAGCACGAAGTCCTTGCAAGGAAAAGCTATGACCAGGTTCCAGTATTGTTCACCAGTTGGTGTTGACAAGATATTTTCCAATTCAGGGAAAGTGACCTGTAAGACCTTGTGTAGGCGGTTTTTAGTTCGAACAATGTCCTCAGTCAGATTCTGATAGAAACGGCTGAGATCCCGCAGATCTTGATAGACTTCTTCTTGGACATAAGTGGGTTTACGATTCAGTGCAAACTGAGATTGAGCTAGTTTTTCGGCGTCAATTTGATCTGTTTTTCTCACACGCAAGCTATCCAGTTGCTTCTTGGCTTCTAAGGGATTGAGCCGCGTATAAGCGTAGCCGTGCTCATCCAGAAAAGCTTGAAGACGACGAGAATAGACACCTGTTGCTTCAAAGATGATTTCTGGCTTGTGGACGGTTTTCAAATCTCCAAGTAACCGAGTAAAGCCGATGGCGTCATTGGACATGGTATAGCCATGAACTTTCTCACCATTGACTAGAATGGCCACTTCTGAACTTACCTTACTCACGTCAATCCCAAATACTACTCGCATGATATTACCTCTTTGTCTTGAATGATTCCTTGTTTTAGTGATGTCATTTTCAATACTCGACGTCTGGCGTCCCACATACTTTGATAACATTCTTTCTAAAACAGGTGCCTTGCCAGTTTTTGATGCGACGTCTAGCGTCAAAAGAGTTCTCGACTTAACAAGACACCTCTACTTTATCAT
>NZ_JAOTGB010000025.1:0-29635 GCF_044427425.1 Streptococcus sp. 2018WUSS126
AAGATCCATTTTCAGATGGCAGTTTTAGAACGAGATAAAAGCCCGTTGTTACGGGCATTAGTCAAGTAATTATAGCACTAACCTGAACGAAGTTCAGCGAACGTCTTTAGACGTCGCTGGAGAGAAACGGCTTATAGCCGGTGTACAAGCCACCCGTTTTCACGGGTGGTTATGACTTGTTTCTATGGTATAATGCTAGTGATAAAATTTTTGGAGACAATCAAATGACAAAATTATATGGTAGCTTGGAAGCGGGTGGTACAAAGTTTGTTTGTGCCGTAGGTGATGAACAATTCCAAGTTGTTGAAAAAACACAATTTCCTACGACAACTCCTTATGAAACGATTGAGAGAACGGTTGAATTCTTCAAGCGCTATGAAGATCGTTTGGCAGGTATTGCGATAGGTTCTTTCGGTCCAATCGATATTGATCAAAACTCACAGACTTATGGTTACATCACTTCGACACCAAAACCACACTGGTCAAATATTGATTTACTTGGTCTGATTGCTAAGGAATTTAACATTCCATTTTATTTCACGACAGATGTGAATTCATCGGCATTTGGTGAAACCCTGGTTCGTAAAGGAGTAAAGAGTTTAGTTTACTATACAATCGGTACGGGTATTGGTGCAGGTGCTATTCAGAATGGTGAGTTTATCGGTGGTTTGGGTCATACCGAAGCGGGTCATACTTACGTTGCCCTACACCCTTACGATGTAAAACATGAATTTAAAGGGACGTGTCCGTTCCACAATGGGTGTTTGGAAGGCTTAGCTGCGGGTCCTTCTCTTGAAGGCCGTACAGGTATTCGTGGTGAATTGATCGAGTTAAATTCAGACGTTTGGGATGTGCAGGCTTACTACATTGCTCAAGCAGCAGTACAGGCAACCTTGCTTTATCGTCCGCAAGTAATTGTATTTGGTGGAGGAGTTATGGCTCAAGAGCACATGCTTAATCGTGTACGTGAGAAGTTTATCGGTTTGATGAACGATTATCTCCCAACACCAGATGTCAAAGAATATATCGTAACGCCAGCTGTTGCTGAAAATGGTTCTGCAACTCTTGGAAACTTTGCTTTGGCAAAACAGGTGTCAAGAAATTCATAATTATCTATGAGAACAGATTCATTTGTACTTTTGCGATAGATATATTGAAGAAAAATATTGGGTGAAGTTGTTTTATTATCACAATAACTTGACAGTAAGGTGAGAGTTTTCATGTAACTCTCGCCTATTTTTATCTAAAAAAACTGTATTCATAAGAGATAGCCGTTCGTTGATCAAGGCAATCTTTGGGAGTAGGAAAGAATCAGACCAGCTTAAAAAGAGTTCGTCAACAACTCTTCAATTTAAGTTGTTGGGTCGAAACAGTGCCTCAAAAACCAATGATGACTATAAAAGATTAGAGTTGGCCATTGTTGGAGTTCATCGGGTATGAAAAAGAAAAACAAGTTCCACAACTCTTGATGATTATTCATGAGCAAGGTTGAAAATCTTTTTATTAGCGATAGTGCAGTGATGTTTTTTAACCAGAGGAAAGTTGTTGTTTCCCAATTGTATGAAAACGCTATATCTAAAGTAATGATGCAGAGACACTAAAGGCTATAAAAACAGGAAAAGCATAGATATATGGCAGAAAAAAGATAGTTAAAAGTGTTACAATTGGAATGCAAATTTTAGGCTGGGAAATTATTCTCAGAAGTATTTATATGGAGGACTTATGATTCCAATTCAACAGCATGGTAAGCGCTGGCTTATTTTGACACTTACCCTTTCTACTTCGGTTCTTGCGCTTGCATCTATCGGAGCATCACAACCGGTTGTTTTTGCAGATGAAAACTTACATTTACAATCACAAAAAAATACAAATAAAATAGAGGTTCTGGACTGGGAAGCATTTTCTAAAAAATTGAAAGACTACTCCTCGGACCAACGATTCAATGTTTTTAAATTAGGATTGGAGAATCGAGTTGGGACATTATCTACTTGGAAAGAATTAGAGGAATTTGGTAAAAACCACGATTTTTTAGTGATCAATGGCAAAGGTACTCAAAATATTCATGAATCTCCACATATTCTTGTTATGAACAAGGGTGATATTCTTGTTAATAGCCCAGAAGAGTATAAGCAGAAAGTTCAGGAATTACAATTTAGAGGTGACCAAGCTAATCTGAATAATACTATCACAAATTATGCAGCTCAAAGGATTCATGCGCTCTTTCCAATTCATGTTGAATCAACCAAAAGACAGTTATTGGATGCTGCCGGTCTCAAAACAGCTGATAATCATGCTAGAGTACTGAATGACAACTTGACAATCTATTCTCATGGGTATTCTGTTGACAATAAATTTTTTAACGAGTATAGTCATTTTGGCTTTGGTCGAGACGCAAGGGTAAGCGACATAGTCAATAAAATGAATGTTACTAAAAACCTCTTTGCTGCCAATGATGATACGATTCTTAAAATGATTCAAGAATCAAAAGCTAGTATTCAACCAACAGACAGTGAGAAGGTTAAAACTTTTGTTTTAAGCATGGCTAATAAGGTTCATTATGATTGGGAGGCTGCTAATACAACTGGAATTAATAAAGCTGGTTTATCTTACTATTTTGCCTCAGATTTGTTTGCTGTTACTCAAAGAAAATTAGCAACCTGTGTTGGTTTTAGTACAACGGCGGCACGAGCATTTAATTTTATGGGGTTCCCAGCCTATGTGGTTACAGGAGTAAATGCTAAAGGTGATGCTCACGCAACAACTCGAGTATTCTATGATGGAAAATGGCATACTATCGACGCAACAGGGGTCCGAGGAATTGGTCAGAAAACTGTTTATTCGGACCAGCATTTTAATGATATCGGGAAAGATAGTTATCAAGAAGTTGATAGCAAAGAGCTAGAAAAACTGCCATTAGGCCAAAATAACTATATGGTTATTAACAAGGAATATGAAGAATGGGCTATGAGGCAAAAAACAGCAGATTTACTGTTGTTCAACAAAGAAAAGTCCTTGGTTGGTTTGGATCATATTGCATATGTTGAGCCAAAATATGTGTCACAAGAAAATAAAAAACATTTATTAGACATTTACAAAGTTTTGCAAGAAAAAATAGAAGAGGCAAAGAAAAAAGATTTAAATTTAGATCATAAAAATGGCTATGAATATATTTTGAAATCAGTGGTATCTGATATTGACAAGTTGAATAAATCTGTAAATATCACGGAAAAAGAATTTGCTGAAATTAAAAATTCTATGAAAAATAATAAAGGTTTCTTATCGCAATTAGATAAAGAGGCTGCAGCAAATTTTGAAGACGGAGATGATTATAAAACTTATCTGGCAATAATGGAGGGTAAAAAGCTTCAAGAAGATCCTGCCATTATCAAAGACAATCACAATGTTTCTGAAAATCAATTAAGTCCTTTGAAGGAAGAAAACCAAGCTAATTCTGATGAAGTCACCCAAAATTCCAAGGATGCTTCAGCTCCAAGTGTTAATTCTGCACAGCAATCTGAGGAGCTTCTAGAAAGAAATTCTTCAACACAGGAGACAATCTCAGTTACTCCTTCTCAACAAACACCAGCTCCTAAGGTACCACAAGCTAAAACTGAGTTAGAGGATAAAACAGAGACTTCATCTTTAGGAAATACAGAGATGGTTTCACCGAGTTCAGAAACAGCTCAGAATACAGTTGATTCTAAGGAAGAAAATGATGATAAATTACCACATGTTGAGGTTGCATCCAAAGAATCGAGTGAAGCGCAGGTTAATACAGTTTCCTCTCCACAAGTAATTTCAGCATCCCCAACTTCACCGGAAACTAATTCTGCCGAGGTGGTAACAGAATCAAGTGTAGTTGAGAGTGATTCAGCATCCCCAACTTCACCGGAAACAAATTCTACAGAGGCAGTAACAACTAGTCAAGAAATGGCTGAATCATCAGTTTCTGCTCCACAAGTAAGTTCTGAAATCCAAACTTCATCAGAAACAACACCTACAGATGTAGCAACAGAAGTAACAGAACCAAGTGTAGTTGAGAGTGATTCAGCATCCCCAACTTCACCGGAAACAAATTCTACAGAGGCAGTAACAACTAGTCAAGAAATGGCTGGAACTTCGGTTTCTGCTCCACAAGTAAGTTCTGAAATCCAAACTTCATCAGAAACAGCTCCTGCAGATGAGGTAACAGAATCAAGTGTAGTTGAGAATGATTCAGCATCCCAACCTTCATCGGAAACTATTTCTACAGAAGTGGCAACAGAAGTAACAGAATCAAGTGTAGTTGAAAGTAATTCAGCGTCTCAACCTTCACCGGAAACAACTCCTACAGAGACGGTGACAGCTAGTCAAGAAGTAGCTGAATCACCGGTTTCTGCTCCACAAACAAGTTCTGCTTCACTTGCTTTAGAGGTTCCTAAAAATGAACGTTTAGACAAAGAAGTAGCTGTAACTGTGTCAAATGGAGTTGAAGCAAATACTCATGAGGCAGGTTCTGTTCCGACATCAGATATTCATGTTCAAGATGCTGGTTCAGCCACGGTGATTCAACCCCGGTCTGTGCTTGGAGAAGCAATTTCAACAGTTGAGCCTGTAGGCGTTGCAACTTCTCCTCAAGAGAGAAGTGCAGTAGCTAGTGAGGTGAAAGTGCCTGCCTCTCTTGAACGTAGTAACAATTCTATTGAGGAAGAAAAAGTGGTTGATTCGAATGCAACAATTGAGAATCGAGAGCCAGAGAAAAAAGAGGTCTTTACTTCGGAAAATGTACTTAACAGCTTAGTAACAATTTGGGTAGCTTTATCTACTAGTTTCTTCATGAGATATTTTTCTCGAGGAAAATAATATATTAATACAGGTTGAAGATAATATTTACCTTTGTGTAGAAAATTATTCATGTGAGCTTTTATTAACTGAATAATATGATAACTGAGCTTTTAATGAATTTCTAAATCTCCGATATATCGCAGATTCCTCATTTAAAATTTCATAAATTTTTCACCTCCTAGGAGTTATTGTGACTAGGAGGTGTTTTGTGGTAAAAATAGTAATATTAAGCTAGCATTTTCATTTATTTAGGCTGTATCCTAGTGCCAAACCTTGAAAATTGCCTAGTTTTCTGCTACAATATATTATTGACTAAAACTGAAATAGGATGAATGATATGGTAACAAATGTACTTCGTTCTCTCATTGAAAATGATAAGGGAGAGCTAAGAAAACTTGAGAAAATGGCAGACAAGGTCTTCTCGTATGCCGATGAAATGGAAGCGCTGACTGATGAACAGTTGCAAGCTAAGACAGCAGAATTTAAGGAGCGATACAATAACGGTGAATCCCTCGACGATCTTTTGTACGAAGCATATGCGGTAGTCCGTGAAGGAGCTCGTCGCGTATTGGGTCTCTATCCCTACAAGGTTCAGGTTATGGGAGGAATCGTTCTTCACAACGGTGACGTTCCAGAAATGCGTACAGGTGAAGGTAAGACTCTGACTGCAACGATGCCTGTTTATTTGAATGCCTTGTCTGGTCAAGGTGTTCACGTAGTGACGGTTAACGAGTATCTTTCTACTCGTGATGCGACTGAAATGGGTGAATTGTACTCATGGCTTGGTCTTTCAGTTGGTATCAACTTAGCTGCTAAATCCCCCTTGGAAAAACGTGAGGCCTATAACTGCGATATTACTTATTCGACCAACTCAGAGATTGGTTTTGACTACCTCCGAGACAATATGGTTGTGCGTGCAGAAGACATGGTTCAACGTCCTCTCAATTACGCCTTGGTCGATGAAGTTGACTCAATCTTGATTGACGAAGCTCGTACGCCGTTGATTGTATCTGGTGCACAAGGTTCTGAAACAAACCAGTTGTATTTCTTGGCAGATAATCTTGTTAAATCTTTGACAACAGAAGATTACATCATTGACATTCCATCTAAAACGATTGGTCTGTCTGATTCAGGTATTGACAAGGCAGAGAAATTCTTCAAGTTAGATAACCTTTACGATATTGAAAATGTAGCCATTACCCATTTCTTGGATAATGCGCTTCGTGCCAACTACATCATGACCTATGATATTGACTATCTGGTCAATGAAGACCAAGAGGTCATGATTATCGATCCATTTACAGGTCGTACGATGGAAGGTCGTCGTTATTCTGATGGACTTCACCAAGCCATCGAAGCTAAGGAAGGTGTACCGGTTCAAAACGAGTCTAAGACAAGTGCCTCTATTACCTACCAAAACCTTTTCCGTATGTATAAAAAATTATCAGGGATGACGGGTACTGGTAAAACAGAAGAGGAAGAATTCCGTGAAATCTACAACATCCGTGTTGTACCAATCCCAACTAACCGCCCAATCGCGCGTGTTGACCACGAAGATTTACTCTATCCAAGTCTAGAATACAAATTCAATGCCGTTATTGCTGATGTGAAGAGACGCTATGAGAAAGGGCAACCTGTCTTGGTCGGTACAGTTGCGGTTGAAACTTCTGATTTGATTTCTCAAAAATTGGTAGCTGCAGGTGTCCCTCACGAAGTATTGAATGCCAAAAACCACTATCGTGAAGCGCAGATTATTATGAATGCTGGTCAGCGTGGTGCGGTCACTATTGCGACCAACATGGCGGGACGCGGTACCGATATTAAGTTAGGTCCAGGTGTACGTGAACTTGGTGGGCTATGTGTTATTGGTACTGAGCGCCATGAAAGTCGTCGTATTGATAACCAGCTTCGTGGACGTTCAGGTCGTCAAGGTGACCCAGGTGAATCACAATTCTATCTATCTCTCGAAGATGACTTGATGAAACGCTTTGGTTCAGAACGCATCAAAGTATTTATGGAGCGTATGAATCTAACAGAAGAAGAGTCTGTTATCAAGTCTAAAATGTTGACACGTCAAGTTGAATCTGCTCAGAAGCGTGTGGAAGGGAACAACTACGATTCACGTAAACAAGTCCTTCAATATGACGATGTGATGCGTGAGCAACGTGAAATTATCTATCGCCAACGCCAGGATGTTATTACTGCTGACCGTGATTTGGCTCCTGAAATCAAAGCGATGATGAAACGGACGATTGAACGCCAAGTTGCTGGTCACTTCCTTGGTTCGAAAGATGAAGCTATTGATGGCATTATCAAATTTGCGCATGCAAATCTCGTTGAAGATGATACCTTGAGTAAAGCTACTTTTGAAGCAATGAATCAGAAAGAGATTGTCGAAGAGCTCTATGAACGTGCTTTGAGAGTCTATGATTCACAAGTGAAAAAATTACGCGATGAAGAACGTGTACGCGAATTCCAGAAAGTTCTTATCCTTCGTGTTGTGGATAACAAATGGACAGACCATATTGATGCCTTGGATCAATTGCGCAATGCAGTCAGTCTTCGTGGATACGCTCAAAATAATCCAATCGTTGAATATCAATCAGAAGCATTTACTATGTTCAACGATATGATTGGGGCTATCGAGTTTGAAGTAACCCGCTTGATGATGAAGGCGCAAATTCATGACAATATTGAGCGTGAGCGTACAAGTCAAGAAGCGCATACGACAGCTGTTAAGAATATTATGCCGAACCAATCGCATGCAATTCAGGAGAATGTATCTTTTGAAGGTGTTGATCGTAACGATCCATGCCCATGCCAATCTGGCAAGAAATTTAAAAATTGTCACGGCCGTAAATAGGAATGACGCGTGGACTGGACGGCTGTCCAGTCCTTTTGCAATTTTTAGACAAGTCACTAGAGTCAGTTCGTTTATTTTGATAAATGAAATGACTATGCAAAAGGAGACCGATTAATGATAGTAGGACATGGCATTGACCTTCAGGAGATGGAGGCGATTGAAAGTGTCAGAATCAAACACCAAGGGTTTCCCAAAAAGATTCTCACAGAGAAAGAATTTGAACGGTATCAAAGTCTGTCTGGTCGCCGTCAGTTAGAATATTTAGCTGGACGTTGGTCAGCCAAAGAAGCGCTGACCAAGGCCTTGGGGACAGGTATTGGTAAGATAGGATTTCATGATATTGAAATTCTGAATACCAGCAAAGGAGTTCCCTATGTGACGAAGAGTCCCTTTGATGGGAATATTTGGCTCAGCATTAGCCATTCAGGAAATTTTGTACAAGCTAGTGTGATTTTGGAGGAGAAAGATGATTGAAAGTGAACATCGACCCACGCAAATTCGTGTTAACTTAGATGCGATTGCGGAAAATTTCGAGCAAGTAATGACCAACTTGCCCCCGAAGACCGAAGCGTTTGCTGTTGTTAAGGCGAATGCTTATGGTCATGGAGCTGTTGCGGTAGCGAAAAAGCTATCCAGTCAAGCAGCTGGCTTTTGTGTTTCGAATTTGGATGAAGCATTAGAGCTACGTAAAGCAGGTATCGAGCATCCTATCTTGATTTTAGGAGTGGTTCCTGTACGTTTTTTACCAGTAGCTCATCAACTCAATATCAGTGTGACAGTTGCCAGTCTGGACTGGTTGCAAGATGCAAAAGACTTAGAGGCGGATTTATCTGGTCTAACTGTCCATCTTAAGCTAGATACTGGTATGGGGCGGATTGGTTTTAGAAAAATAGCCGATTTGCTACAAGCGATTGCTATCCTTGAAGAATTAGAGTATGACATCGAAGGAGTCTATACTCATTTTGCTACTGCGGATGAGGTTGATCAGGCGCACTTCGAGAGTCAACTGTCTGTTTTTAAAGAATTTTTGGATGTTCTACCAATTACTCCGCGCTGGATTCATGCCAGTAATTCAGCAACAAGCATTTGGCATGCTGATACAGTATTTAACCTGGTTCGTTTGGGAAACATTCTTTATGGACTTAATCCAAGTGGACGAGTACTAGAACTCCCGTTTGAGGTTCAACCAGCCTTATCTCTCGTATCTGAAATTGTTCATGTAAAGCAGGTTGAAGCTGGCACAACAATTGGCTACGGAGCTACTTATCACAGCACCGATTCAGAATGGATTGCGACCGTTCCGATAGGATATGCAGATGGTCTCGTACGAAGCTTACAGGGCTTATCAGTCTTAGTCGATGGGCAGACCTGTGAAATTGTAGGGCGTATTTCGATGGACCAGATCACCATTCGTTTACCTCATGCTTATCCACTTGGTCAAAAAGTCACCCTAATCGGTCAAGATGGAGATAAAACGATCTCTGTTCAGGAGTGGGCTGATCGTATCGGAACCATAAATTACGAGGTGGTTTGTCTTTTGACAGATCGCCTACCTCGAATTTTTGAATAACAGCGATAGTAAAAGTGACGATAATTCACCTCTTTTGCTAGAATAGAAGGGTAAAATATTATAGAAGTGTTACCTAGATATTGTCTATAATACAAATATCGTCATTTAGTTGACTTTTATTACTTCGATGTAAGAGGAGTGGGAAAGATTCGACTAGGTCAAAAAGAGTTCCCCTCACTTCCAAGCAGTTGGCTCGGGCTAAAATAGTCCACTGGACTGTTAAACCCAATCAACCACTGCGCTGAGATGTTGACACTAACTTTGAGTTTTCGTATAAAAAGCCTAAAAAATAGCTTAGAATTGCATCGTCAGAAACGTTGATTCTAAGCTATTTTTGTTTATTCAAATTTTAATTGCTACTCAATGAAAATTAAAATCAGACTAGCTCCAAAGGTTTGGGAAACCTTTGGAGCTTGGAGATAGAGTGAACGAAGTTCGTTTCTCCAAGAGCAGATATAACCCAGCTACTTTCTTATTTTATGGTAGCAGGCTGTCAAGCTCCACTGGAGCTTGACACTCATCCAATCAAGTCAACAACGTCTGATTTTGATTTTCGAAGAGTATGAAGAGGGAACTGATCGACCTCGTTGTGATTATTGCTCGTTAAAAAAAGCTTCATAGAGTGCGTGCAGGGCGCGTTTCTTTTCTTCGGTTTTGACAACGAACATAACAGAAACTTCGCTGGCGCCCTGTGAAATCATTGCCAAGTTGACGTTTTGTTTAGAGAGGGCGGTGGTAGCGGTAGCTGTTACACCGACATGGCTCTTCATATTTTCACCAACAATCATGATAATAGATAAACCATGTTCGATTTCGGCCTTGTCAACTTCCATTTTCGTATTGAGTTGACGAAGGATCTCTTCTTCCTTAATAGGAGTCAATTCACGCTCACGGACTACGATGGATAAATCGTCAATCCCGGTCGGCATGTGCTCCCAGCGAATATTGAGATCTTCGAGAATTTGCAACACCTTACGACCAAAACCAACTTCACGGTTCATCAAGTATTTGGACAAGTTAATGCTGACAAAACCATCGTCTGCGGCAATACCGACAACAGGAACTGTTTGCTCGGTATGTTTGTGTACAATTCGGGTACCAGGGTGAGTTGGGTTATTGGTGTTTTTGATAACCAATGGAATCCGCCCGCGATAGGCAGGAAGGAGGGCTTCATCGTGGAGGACGGAGAAACCTGCATAAGCTAATTCTCGCATTTCACGATAGGTCAATTCTTTGATTGAATGTGGATTTTTAATGATGCCAGGATGGGCAGCAAAAATACCATCGACATCTGTAAAGTTTTCATAGAGGTCAGCCTTAACCCCGGCAGCAATGATGGAACCTGTAATATCCGATCCACCTCGTGAGAAGGTACAAATCTGGTTATCAACAGTTACACCGAAGAATCCTGGGATAATGAGTACTTCATCTGTATAACGAAGCTCTTCGATTTTGTCATAACTTGAAGGCAAAATGCGAGCATTTCCTGGTTCGGAGCTGACGATAATACCAGCTTTTTTAGGATGGACATAGCGTGCAGGCAATCCTCTGTGGGTAAAATATTCGGCAATCAATTTGGCATTATTATCTTCACCAGCTGCTAAGAATGCGTCGTAAAGGAACTCGTTATCATCAATTGGTAGGCTGGCCAAAGAGATGATGCTGTCTGCGATTTTCTTCATGCTGTTAGCTGTGAAACCAAGTTCGTCAACCATTGCTTGATAACGGTTGATGATCCATTCTTGACTGGCAGTCACATCTTTTCCGTTAACATATTCTTTATAATATTTAATCAACGCATCAGTAACTTTAGTATCCTCGGCATTGCGTTTTCCAGGTGCAGACACAACAACAAAGCGACGTTCTGAATCAGATTGAACAATATTGAAAACTTTTTCTAACTGTCCAGCTGAAGCAAGTGAGCTTCCCCCAAATTTAATAACTTTCATTCTCATCTCCTTGGATATTTTTTTCTATTATAGCAGAATGATATGAAATTGTCAGTATGTTCAGACAAATCTTGCCAAGAATTTTATCGAAAAACGAACAAGAGACAAGCGTGAAAATTTCAGAAAAACATTTTTTCTTTCAACTGTGTTACAATTAAAGTAATAGGAGGCGAGTATGGTAAAAGCAATTATTTTCGACATGGATGGTGTACTTTTTGATACAGAAACATTCTATTTTCAACGTCGAGTGAATTTTTTAGCGACAAAAGGTTTATCGGTTGATCATTTGGATCCATCTATATTTGTCGGTGGAAGGGCTAGTCAAATTTGGCAACGGATTTTAGGGGATGATTATGATAACTGGGATGTCCCTGCCTTGGAAGAAGAATATCGTGTGTATAAAGAAAAGCGACCTACCCCTTATGCAGAGAGGATTTTTCCTGAAGTTAAAGCGGTATTGGAGAGACTAACTATCCAAGGTATTCCTGTAGTTTTGGCTTCAAATACCGACCGTTCAGAAATCGAACGTGCTCTACTAGATGCTGGTATACGCTCTCACTTTAGTCATGTTTTCTCAGCGATGGATTGTGAGGCCCCAAAACCAGATCCTGCAGTTTATATGAAAGCAGCCAGTGCAACAGGAGTAGCTAAATCGGATATTTTAGTATTTGAAGATAGTGCTAAGGGAATTGAAGCGGCTAAAAAAGCAGGATTGACAGTTTGGGCTATTCGAGACCAGCATTATGGAATTGATCAGTCGAAAGCAGATAGATTGGTAGACAATCTTGAAGATGCCTTTGATTTATTGCGATTTTAAGAAATATTATATTGTAGTCCAAGTATTAGTTCTCGGTGAAAAATGGTGTTTCTAGCTCAGAATCCAGTTCAATCTTCCAAAAGTATTAACGTGAAAAAATGAAAGTTGTAAATTAAACTTAGAGCCTATATTTACAGTTCAGACTTGCATATTGAGGTTGTTTTTTTCAAAATACAGTCAGTATTTCCCTCAAAAATTGCCTTGATGAGCGAAAAAGCCAAGGGCTTTGCGTGTGAATATAGGTTCTTAGACACGTTATTTTCTAGCATATCTAGATTTTATATTTCGAGGATAGCCCCCCTCTTTTTCGGACGTCACACTTTCCTTGCTAGAAAAAAAGTGACAATTGTAAAAACTGTGTTACAATGGAAAACAAGAATTTGAAGTTTGATGTTCAAATCTTTTAATAATCAAACTATTTTGAAAGGAGCAAGGGAATGGCCTACCAAACAATTCGTTATGAAGTAATTGATTCCGTAGCGATTCTAACTTTAAACAGACCGGAAGTGGCAAATGGTTTTAATATTCCTATGTGTGAAGAAATCTTAGAAGCAATCCGCCTTGCAGAAGGGGATGCCTCCGTCAAAATTTTACAAATTCAAGCACAGGGTTACATTTTCTCCGTGGGTGGAGATTTAGTTGAGATGAAACGTGCAGTTGATGATGATGATATTGCTTCTTTGGTAAAAATAGCAGAGCTGGTGAATGATATTTCGTTTGCGATGAAGAAATTGTCTAAAGTGGTCATTATGGTGACAGATGGGGCAGTGGCTGGAGCCGCGGCTAATATGGCGGTGGCAGCTGATTTTGTTATTGCCTCCAGCAAGACAAAATTCATCCAAGCCTTTGTAGGTGTTGGACTTGCGCCGGATGCGGGGGGGCTCTTTCTACTGAGTCGTGCTATTGGGGCAAATCGTGCTAGTCACTTGGCGATGACTGGAGAGGGCTTATCAGCGGATAAGGCTTTAGAATATGGGATTATTTATAAATTGGCAGAGCCAGAAAAACTAGAAAAGACGGTTGCCCAGGTCATAAAAAAACTCTTGCGAAGCTCAGTAAATTCTTATGCAGCAATCAAACAACTGACATGGGAAAGTCAATTTAAAGACTGGGAGTCTTATCGCCGATTAGAGTTGGATTTGCAAGAAATATTGGCCTATAAAGAGGATTTTAAAGAGGGAGTTCGAGCGCATGCAGAACGACGTAGGCCAGTGTTTACGGGAGATTAATTTTTAAATTAGTAAAAAATGTTTGACAATCAAAGTTTTATGGTTTATACTTTGACTATCAAAGTAAAGGAGGCCTGTTTTGGAAGATCCAAAAGTAAATGAATATCTAACGGCCATTTTTAACAATGTGTTGGTGATTGAAGAAACAAGTCTGCGTGGTAGCCGATTCAATGATATTTCGATTAAGGAAATGCACACGATTGATGTGATAGGAAGTATTGATGGTGCTACTCCGAGTGATGTTGCTCGGACTTTGATGGTAACCTTAGGTACTGTTACAACTAGCTTGAATAATTTGGAAAGAAAAGGATACGTGGAACGTATTCGTTCGACCAAAGATCGGCGAGTTGTTCATCTCTACCTGACCAAAAAAGGTCGACTGGTCTATCGTTTGCATCAACGATTTCACAATGAAATGGTTAAGCAGATTACAGATGGTATGGATGATGCAGAGTATCAGGTAATGAAGAAAGGACTCATGAAACTCTATCACTTCTTGGAGGATTTGAAATGAGAAACCATGCTAAAATCAGTCAGGTGGCCCACTATCTTCCGAAGAAGATTGTGACCAATGATGATTTGGCTCAACGAATGGAGACCAGTGATGAGTGGATTCGTAGCCGTACAGGTATCGGTCAACGGCACATTGTTACTGGAGAGACGACGAGTGATTTGGCTAGTCAAGTGGCTAGAAAATTACTGGAAAAGTCTCAGCTAGATGCTAGTGAAATTGACTTCATCATCGTAGCAACGATTACTCCAGATGCTTCAATGCCATCTACGGCAGCTATGGTCCAAGCAGCAATTGGTGCGAAAAAGGCTTTTGCCTATGATCTCGTTGCAGCTTGTTCAGGATTTGTTTTTGCGCTATCAACAGCGGAAAAATTGCTTGCTTCAGGAGTCTATAAGAGAGGACTTGTCATTGGAGCTGAGACCCTATCTAAGTCTGTCGACTGGTCGGATCGATCAACGGCTGTTTTATTTGGAGATGGTGCTGGAGGAGTTTTACTGGAAGCGTGTGAGCAACCGAGCTTTTTAGCAGAAATCTTGCGAACGGATGGCGGTCGAGGTGCTAGTCTGACAGCAGGGATAGATCAGAAAGAGACGCCATTCTCGACACAAAGCCGTCAGCAACCCTTTATCCAAATGGAGGGCAGAGCTATATTTGAATTTGCTACGAGGGATGTTACGGCAACCATGGCAGAGCTGCTAGAACAAGCTGATATGACTGTGGATTGCGTTGATTATTTCTTGCTCCATCAAGCCAATATACGGATCCTAGATAAGATGGCTCGTAAATTGGGAGTGGCGCGTGAAAAATTTCCAGCAAATATGGATAAATATGGCAATACCAGCGCAGCAAGTCTTCCCATTCTCTTATCAGAATGTGTAGAGAGCGGAATGTTGCGATTGGATGGAAGCCAGACTGTTCTCATGGCTGGTTTCGGTGGAGGCCTCACATGGGGAACTCTACTCTTACAACTTTAGTTAATTCCTTGCCCTAGGCAAGATTAAAATATTTTATTTTCCAAAAGGAGACACATATCATGGCAGTATTTGAAAAAGTACAGGAAATCATCGTTGAAGAATTGGGTAAGGATGCTGAAGAAGTAACCCTTACAACAACCTTTGAAGATTTGGATGCAGATTCATTGGATCTTTTCCAAGTTATCTCTGAAATCGAAGATGCCTTCGATATTCAAATCGATACTGAAGAAGGTTTGACAACTGTAGGCGATTTGGTTGCTTATGTTGAAGAAAAAACAAAATAATATTTCTAAGGAAAAGTGCTATTTAGCATTTTTCTTAAATCGAATACTTTGATAATCAAAACATTGAAATATCAAACTATTTTTTGAGTGAGGGGGCAACCCTTCACTTGTTTACCTAATGATTTGATATTCAAATGATTAGGTAAGCAAGAAAAAAAGATGAGGGAATTATGAAGACGAAAATAACAGAATTGCTCGATATTAAGTATCCAATTTTTCAAGGTGGTATGGCTTGGGTAGCTGATGGAGATTTGGCTGGTGCCGTATCTAATGCAGGTGGTCTAGGAATCATCGGTGGAGGAAATGCTCCCAAAGAGGTGGTCAAGGCAAATATTGACAAGGTTAAATCTATCACGGACAAGCCTTTCGGTGTCAATATCATGCTTTTGTCTCCTTTTGCGGATGACATTGTTGACTTGGTCATCGAAGAAGGTGTGAAAGTTGTCACCACAGGAGCAGGAAATCCAGGGAAGTATATGGAGCGTCTCCATGCTGCAGGGATTACAGTTATTCCTGTTGTACCGAGTGTAGCCCTTGCGAAACGCATGGAAAAATTAGGGGTAGATGCTGTTATTGCTGAAGGTATGGAAGCCGGAGGCCATATTGGTAAATTGACCACCATGACCTTGGTTCGTCAGGTTGTTGAAGCCGTATCTATTCCTGTTATTGCTGCTGGAGGTATTGCAGATGGTGCAGGTGCAGCAGCAGCATTCATGTTGGGTGCAGAAGCGGTGCAAGTTGGAACTCGTTTTGTAGTAGCTACAGAGTCCAATGCCCATCAGGCTTATAAGGAAAAAGTTTTAAAAGCTAAGGATATTGATACAACTGTATCTGCTTCTATTGTTGGACATCCTGTGAGAGCTATCAAGAATAAGTTGTCATCTGCTTATGCAGCTGCAGAGAAAGATTTCTTGGCAGGTAAAATTTCGGCAGATGCTATTGAAGAACTTGGTGCAGGAGCACTCCGCAATGCAGTTGTTGATGGTGATGTAACAAATGGCTCCGTGATGGCTGGTCAAATTGCTGGTCTGGTTTCTAAAGAAGAATCTTGTGAAGATATTTTGAAAGACATCTATTATGGAGCAGCCAAAGTGATTAGAGAAGAGGCAAGCCGTTGGGCTTCAGTTGGAGAATAGGATGACAAAGACAGCTTTTCTTTTTGCAGGTCAAGGGGCTCAGACAGTGGGGATGGCTCGCGACCTTTACGAATATTCCCTGATAGTTAGAGAAACGTTTGACCAGGCTAGTCAGATTCTGGGGTATGACATTCGCGACCTGATTGACAATCAAGAGGATAAATTACATCAGACTCGCTATACCCAACCGGCAATTTTGACAACTTCCCTAGCTATCTATCGTTTGTTGGCAGAAAAGGGAATACAACCTGATATGGTAGCTGGTCTATCCTTGGGAGAATATTCAGCTCTGGTGGCATCGGGAGCATTGGCCTTTGAAGATGCGATTGCCCTGATTGCTAAGCGTGGTGAATATATGGAAACGGCTGCGCCAGCAGGGACTGGTAAGATGGTTGCTGTTCTCAACACAGATGTCAACTTGATAGAAGAAGTCTGTTCGACTGTTACCTCTGGGATTGTTTCCCCAGCCAACTACAATACACCAGCCCAAATCGTCATCGGAGGCGAGGTGGCTGCTGTGGATGAGGCGGTTGAATTGCTGAAGGAAGCAGGTGTCAAACGCATGATTCCACTCAATGTGTCAGGTCCTTTCCATACGGCTCTCCTGCGACCAGCGTCGGAGCAACTGGCTCAGGCCTTGGAGCAGGTGGAATTTGCGGACTTCCAAGTAGAGCTGGTCGGTAATACGGAAGCCAAGGTCATGAAAAAAGAGGACATCAAGTCCCTCTTGACCCGTCAAGTGATGGAACCAGTCCGTTTCTATGAGTCAATCACAACCATGCAGGAAGCTGGTGTGACTAACTTTATTGAAATCGGTCCAGGTAAAGTCTTATCAGGATTTGTCAAGAAAATCGATAAGACAGCGCATGTTGTAGCAATTGAAGATATAGCGGGGCTACAAATAGTATTAAACAAATCATGAGGAGGAATCATGGAATTAACAAATAAAAATGTTTTTGTAACAGGTTCAAGTCGAGGAATCGGCTTGGCCATTGCCCATAAGTTTGCCAGTCTTGGTGCCAATGTGGTGCTGAACGGTCGTGGTCAATTAGGGCAAGATATTCTGGATAGCTTTGCAGATTACGGTGTGAAAGTCCTAGCTATTTCAGGAGATATTTCAAGCGCGGAAGATGCCAAACGAATGGTGGCAGAAGCTATCGAAACCCTCGGTAGCGTCGATATTTTGGTCAATAATGCAGGGATCACCAAAGACGGTATGGCTCTTCGTATGACAGAAGAGGATTTTGAGACGGTTCTGAAGGTAAATCTTACTGGAACTTTTAATATGACGCAGGCTGTTTTGAAACCAATGACAAAGGCTCGTGAGGGTGCTATTATCAATCTATCAAGTGTATCTGGCTTGATTGGAAATGCTGGACAGGCCAACTATGCTGCTTCTAAGGCAGGTGTGATTGGATTTACTAAAGCCATTGCCCGTGAGGTTGCTGGGCGAAATGTTCGTGTCAATGCGATTGCGCCGGGCTTTATCCAGTCTGATATGACAGATGTTTTATCTGACAAGATTAAAGAAGCTATGACTGCACAAATTCCTATGAAACGCTTTGGTGCGACAGAAGAAGTAGCTGATGTTGCTGTATTCCTTGCCAAGCAAGAATATCTAACAGGACAGGTGATTGCGGTTGACGGCGGCTTAACCATGCAGTAAGTTTCCTAATGAGAAAGGACTGAAAATGACAAAATTAAATCGTGTAGTAGTAACAGGCTACGGTCTGACATCTCCAATCGGAAATACGCCAGAGGAGTTCTGGGATAGTTTGAAGGCTGGGAAAATTGGGATCGGAAAGATTACCAAGTTTGATACCAGCGAGTACAGCGTACTTAATGCAGCGGAGTTAAAAGATTTTCCTTTTGACAAATATTTCGTCAAAAAAGATACAAATCGCTACGATAATTACTCGCTCTATGCACTCTATGCAGCTAAAGAAGCAATTGCTAATGCACAGCTGGATACAGAGACAGTGGATAGTGACCGTTTTGGCGTTATCTTATCAACAGGTATCGGTGGTATTTTGGAAATTGAAGAGCAAGTGGCTCGGATGAACGAAAAAGGTCCAAAACGCATTCGTCCCATGGCTCTTCCAAAAGCCTTGCCAAACATGGCGGCTGGAAATATTGCTATGCAGGTCGGTGCAAATGGTGTCTGCAAGTGTATCATCACAGCCTGCGCTTCATCAAATGATGCCTTAGGAGAAGCCTTCCGTGAAATCAAGTTTGGTTTCCAAGATGTGATGCTGGCAGGTGGAGCAGAAGCAGCCATTACTCCGTTTGCAATCGGTGGTTTCCAAGCTTTGACAGCTATGTCGACTACTGAGGATCCAGAACGTGCGTCTATTCCCTTTGACAAGGACCGCAATGGTTTTGTCATGGGAGAGGGTTCCGCGGTTTTAGTATTGGAAAGTTTGGAACACGCAGAGGCGCGTGGAGCGACGATTTTGGCTGAAATCGTTGGTTATGGAAATACTTGCGATGCTTACCACATGACTTCTCCACATCCAGAAGGTCTGGGTGCTATTAAGGCCATGAAGTTGGCCATTTCAGAAGCAGGTTTAGAGCCAGCTGATATTGACTATATCAATGCCCATGGTACTTCGACACCGGCTAATGAAAAAGGGGAAAGCCAAGCTATCGTATCCGTCTTCGGCAAGAACACGCCAGTTTCTTCCACTAAGTCCTTCACAGGTCACTTGTTGGGGGCGGCGGGTGCAGTTGAGGCGGCAGCTGTCATTGAGGCTATGCGTCATTCTTACGCACCAAAGACAGCTGGTACGACAGAATTATCTGAAGATATTGAAGCAGATGTCATTTATGGACAAGGGCGTGATATGGAAATCCGCCATGCCATTTCAAATACATTTGGCTTTGGAGGTCACAACTCAGTGATTGCTTTCAAACGTTGGGAGGCTTAAGTGAATATTACAGAAATAAAGGACTTGATGAGTCAGTTTGACCAGTCAAGTTTGCGAGAATTTTCATATAGCAATGCTGGGGAAACCTTGCATTTCAGTAAAAATCAGCAGGCGATAGTGGTTCCGAGTCCAGCGGTAGAAACTCCGCTTGTTCCAGTAGCTTCTGCAAGCCCAGCCCCTGTGCCAGCAGTTGAAATGAGTGAGCCAGCTCCAGTAGAAGCAGGTGCCAGCCCTGTGGCAGAAGGTGCGGTAGTGGAAAGTCCCTTGGTCGGCGTGGCTTATTTGTCACCAGCCCCTGACAAGCCAGCCTTTGTAGCAGTTGGCGATACGGTCAAAAAAGGTCAGACTCTCATGATTATCGAAGCCATGAAGGTCATGAACGAAGTGCCTGCTGACCGTGATGGTGTGGTCACAGAGATTTTGGTGGGCAACCAGGACGTTGTAGAATTTGGACAAGGATTGGTACGCATCAAATGATTGATATTTTGAAAATTAAAGAGGCTCTTCCTCATCGCTATCCTATGCTCTTGGTCGATCGTGTCCTTGAAGTATCGGAAGATGAGATTGTGGTCCTCAAAAATGTGACCATTAACGAGCCCTTCTTCAACGGGCATTTCCCAGACTATCCTGTCATGCCAGGTGTTCTCATCATGGAGGCTTTGGCACAAACCGCAGGTGTCTTGGAGTTGTCCAAGGAAGAAAACAAGGGCAAGCTGGTTTTTTATGCCGGCATGGATAAGGTTAAATTTAAGAAGCAAGTTGTACCTGGTGACCAGTTGATCATGACAGCTAAATTTGTCAAACGCCGCGGAACCATTGCGGTCGTTGAGGCAAAGGCAGAAGTGGACGGAAAACTGGCTGCGTCGGGGGTATTGACTTTTGCTATTGGAAAATAAATCAGTTCTCCATTTTATCTTTTATTGCGTCGACGAACGAGGAAACTTCGTTTCCTTATTTCCAACTTCAAATAATTTCATCATTATTTGAACTCGTTTTGCCGTACCCAAGTACTGTCTACAACAATTGATACGAATTTTATTCGTCTCATTTTCAATCTCCAAAGGTTTCCCAAACCTTTGGAGCAAGCACTAAAAGTAAAATGAAGAACTGCTACTGATAACCATTACTTAATATTCTCACCTTGAGATTGTTATAACAATTATTCTATGTTAAAAAGGAGATAGGATTCATCATGTTTGAGAAGATTTTAATTGCCAATCGTGGTGAGATTGCAGTGCGGATTATTCGTGCGGCCAGGGAGCTGGGGATTGCGACGGTGGCTGTCTATTCAGAGGCTGACAAGGAAGCTCTCCACACCATGTTGGCAGATGAGGCTGTCTGTATCGGACCTGCTCGTTCGACAGATTCCTATCTCAATATGCAGGCGGTCATCTCGGCGGCTGTTGTGACAGGTGCCCAGGCCATTCATCCTGGCTTTGGATTTTTGAGTGAAAACTCCAAATTCGCCACCCTTTGTGAAGAGGTTGGTATCAAGTTCATCGGACCTTCCGGAACGGTTATGGATACCATGGGGGATAAAATCAATGCTCGGGCGGAGATGATAAAGGCTCAAGTGCCTGTTATTCCAGGATCAGACGGTGAGGTCTTAACAAGCCATGAAGCTCTTGAAATCGCTGAAAAGATTGGCTACCCTGTCATGCTCAAGGCATCGGCAGGAGGTGGCGGTAAAGGGATTCGTAAGGTGGAAAAAGCCGAAGACCTAGTGCCTGCCTTCGAATCGGCATCCAGCGAAGCCAAGGCAGCCTTTGGTAACGGAGCCATGTATATGGAGCGGGTCGTCTATCCCGCCCGCCACATCGAAGTACAGATTTTGGCGGACCAGCACGGTCATGTCATTCATCTGGGAGAACGGGATTGTTCCCTTCAACGCAACAACCAGAAGGTCTTGGAAGAAGCTCCGTCGATCGCCATTGGCCAAACCATGCGGGACCGTATCGGTCAAGCAGCGGTGCGGGCTGCCCAGTCAGTTGGCTATGAAAATGCAGGGACCATTGAGTTCCTATTGGATGAAGCCAAGGGCGAATTTTACTTCATGGAAATGAACACACGGGTGCAGGTAGAGCATCCGGTTACCGAATTTGTTACCGGTGTGGATATTGTCAAGGAGCAAATCAAGATTGCGGCTGGTCAGGAACTCAGCGTCCGCCAAGAAGATGTGCGGATTACAGGCCATGCTATTGAATGCCGCATCAATGCTGAAAATCCAGCCTTCAATTTCGCCCCAAGTCCAGGTAAGATTTCCAATCTCTACCTGCCAAGTGGTGGTGTTGGTCTGCGTGTGGATTCGGCAGTTTATCCAGGCTACACCATTCCGCCTTACTATGATTCTATGATTGCTAAGGTTATCGTGCATGGGGAAAATCGTTTTGAAGCCCTAATGAAGATGCAGCGGGCCCTCTACGAATTGGAAATTGACGGAGTGGTGACCAATACTGACTTCCAGCTGGACTTGATTTCCGACAAACGAGTGGTGGCTGGTGATTACGATACTGCCTATCTCATGGAGGAATTTTTACCTCGCTATCAGGAAGATTTAAAAAAGTAAACTAGGAGAATGCTATGGCTTTGTTTCGCAAAAAGGACAAATATATCCGCATCAATCCCAATCGTTCGCGGATAGAGTCAGCACCTCAAGCAAAGCCAGAGGTGCCAGATGAACTATTTTCCAAATGTCCAGCTTGTAAGGTCATCCTTTACAAGAATGATTTAGGATTGGAGAAAACCTGTCAACACTGTTCCTATAATTTTCGGATTACAGCTCAGGAACGCCTGGCTTTGACAGTCGATGATGGTTCGTTTGAGGAATTGTTTACAGGGATTGAAACCAAAAATCCCTTGGACTTCCCCAATTATTTAGAGAAATTGGCAGCCATCCGTCAAAAGACAGGTTTGGACGAGGCTGTTTTGACAGGCAAGGCGACAATCGGCGGTCAGCCAGTTGCCCTTGGTATCATGGATTCGCATTTTATCATGGCCTCTATGGGAACGGTAGTTGGTGAGAAAATTACCCGCCTCTTTGAGTTGGCTACTGAAGAGAAACTGCCAGTCGTCCTCTTTACCGCATCTGGCGGTGCTCGGATGCAGGAAGGCATCATGAGCCTGATGCAAATGGCCAAGATTTCGGCAGCTGTGAAATGCCACTCAAATGCTGGGCTCTTTTACCTGACGGTCTTGACAGACCCCACAACAGGAGGTGTGACAGCTAGTTTTGCCATGGAAGGCGATATTATCCTAGCTGAACCGCAGACCTTGGTTGGTTTTGCTGGACGACGGGTTATTGAGTCAACCGTTCGGGAAAATCTGCCTGACGATTTCCAGAAGGCTGAATTTTTACAAGAACACGGCTTTGTTGACGCTATTGTCAAACGTCAGGACTTGCCTGCGACCATCAGTCGCTTGCTGAGAATGCATGGAGGTGTTAGATGACCAGTGATGTAGCACGTATGATCCGTTTGGCACGTGACCAGGCTCGCCTGACCACCTTGGACTATGCCACACAGCTCTTTGATGACTTTATCGAATTGCACGGCGATCGCAATTTCCGTGATGACGAAGCTGTAGTGGGTGGCATCGGCTTTCTAGCAGGTCAGCCTGTGACAGTCATCGGTATCCAAAAAGGCAAGAACCTCCAGGATAACCTCAAACGCAACTTTGGGCAGCCCCATCCTGAAGGTTACCGCAAGGCCCTTCGCCTCATGAAACAGGCGGAGAAGTTCGGCCGTCCCGTTGTCACTTTTATCAATACCGCTGGAGCATATCCAGGTGTTGGTGCTGAGGAGCGTGGACAGGGGGAGGCCATTGCCCGCAACCTCATGGAGATGAGCGACCTCAAGGTACCCATTATCGCCATTATTATCGGTGAGGGAGGCTCTGGTGGAGCACTTGCACTGGCAGTCGCAGACCAGGTCTGGATGCTGGAAAACTCCATGTATGCCGTCCTCAGCCCTGAAGGTTTCGCCTCTATCCTCTGGAAAGACGGCAGTCGGGCCATGGAAGCGGCAGAGCTCATGAAGATCACTTCCTATGAGTTGGAGAAACTCCAAGTGGTCGATCGGGTTGTTTTGGAAAATGGCAGAGCGACCAAGGAAGTCTTGTCTGACATCAAGGAAAACTTGGTCAGCCAGTTGGCCCAACTGCAAGCCTTACCACTTGATCAGCTACTCGAAAACCGCTATCAACGCTTTAGAAAATACTAGGAAGACCTAGTATTTTTTTGCTAGATTTGATATAATGGATAAAATAATTTTCAGGAGGTTTTCCATGTTAGTAAAAGCAGATCTATCAAACGCAGAAGAATTATTGCCCATTCAACACCGAGCCTTTGCAGCCTTGTATGAAACCTATCAGGACCAATACAACCCTGCCATTGAAACTATGGACTACTTCCAATCACGCTTTGCACGACCAAATTGCAGCTACTACAAGATTGTCGAAGAGGTTCAGACAGTCGGACTGGTACGAACAACGGTCGCTGAAGATGCAGACCAGGGCTGGCTAGGTCTGATTGGCATTGACCCAGACCACAGAGGAAAAGGCTATGGTCATAAGGCCATGTTAGAGTTAGAACAACTCTATCCGACAGTCAAGCGGTGGGTACTCTGTACGGTTTTACAGGAGCCTAGATTGGTCGCTTTCTACGAAAGTCTAGGCTATAAGGCTATCAAAACCGAGCCTGAGCAGGAAGGCATGGATATGGTCTATATGGAGAAGTGGATAGGAGGTTCAGATGCTTGAACAGTGTCATAGATACTTGGATTATCAAGGAGTTCATTATTGCAAGCCTGAAAAGGCAGGAGCTTCGGTAAGCGACATGACAACCTTAAGAAACTTAGCACAGGCAGCACGCAAGGAGTTTCAGACATTAAGTTTAGCCTTAGCTGAGCAAGTCAGTCCCTTTGTGCCAGAAAGAGTTAGTCAATGGATGAACCAAGCCCAGATTTGCAGACCGCATTTTTGGACCTATTACCGCCTACCCTCTGCTAGTCCGTCGGCCCCAGCTTTCGCCATTCGTCTGTATGGTAAGGGAGCTGAAGCGGGGATTTCAGTAGAAGTTAGCTTCATTGAGCGAAAGAAGGTAGAGACCTCTCTTTTTCAGCAAAACCGTGTGCTGAACTGCCCGATTCAGGCACCACTTTATTACTGGGTGCAAGAGGGAAAGGTATTTTATCGCTTGGATGGAACTGAGGAGAATAGGCAGATTTTACTAGAAGCCGTCGAAGCAGGACGCGTTCGAAAAGTACTGGTCAAGTATGATGTACCATTTAGAACGACTGCCTCTGAAGAGGAGCTGCGAAAACGCTTGACTAACGGCTTTTCTCTACTAGAACCTTATCTGAATATGACAAAACCCACCGAATAATCAGTGGGTTAATGGCAGACAAGCATCGTCATGATGTTTGTTTTTTTCTTGGGATAGGTTATGGCTTAATCACATCAACCCCACCCATGTATGGACGGAGAACTTCTGGAATGGTGACAGAACCATCTTCGTTTTGGTAGTTTTCAAGGATGGCAGCCACTGTACGGCCAACTGCTAGACCAGAGCCGTTAAGGGTGTGGAGCAATTTAACCTTGCCGTCAGCAGCATCGCGGTAGCGGATTTGGGCACGACGAGCTTGGAAATCCTCGGTATTTGAACAGCTTGAGATTTCACGGTAGGCATTTTGGGCAGGAATCCAGACTTCCAAGTCATAGGTCTTAGCAGCTGAGAATCCCATATCACCTGTACAGAGGGCCAAAACGCGGTAAGGCAAGCCTAGCTTTTGGAGAATATTCTCTGCGTTTGCGGTCATTTTTTCCAATTCATCGTAAGACTGTTCTGGTGTAGCAAATTTGACCATTTCAACCTTGTGGAATTGGTGAAGGCGGATAAGACCACGGGTGTCACGACCAGCAGAACCAGCTTCAGAACGGAAAGATGGGCTCATGGCTGTGAAGTAGATTGGCAGGTCTTTTTCTTCCAGAATCTCGTTGCGGTAGTAGTTAGTCAACGGCACTTCCGCAGTTGGGATGAGGACGAAGTTAGTGTCTGCCAACTCAAAGGTATCTTCCTTGAACTTAGGATATTGACCAGTACCGAACATAGAGTCGTGGTTGACCATGTAAGGTGTGATGATTTCTTGGTAGCCTTCTGCGATATGCTCGTCCAACATGAAGGTGTAGAGGGCACGTTCTAAGCGAGCACCCAAGTTCTTGTAGAAGAGGAAGCGTGCACCAGTTACTTTTGCGCCACGTTCCCAGTCCAGAATATCTAGGTCTTCGCCCAAATCCCAGTGAGCTTTTGGCTCGAAAGTGAATTCACGAGGTGTGCCCCAGCGGCGAACTTCCACGTTTTCTTCTTCATCTGCACCAACAGGGACAGAATCGTGCGGCGTATTTGGAAGAACTGCAAGAATGGCATTTAGTTTTTCATCAATTTCCAAGAGTTCAGCATCCAAGTTTTTTACATCGGCAGACAGTTTTTGCATGGCAGCAATCTTGTCGTCAGCATTTTCCTTGTTGCGTTTTGCTTGGGCAATCTCTGCTGAAACTGTGTTACGTTCAGCTTTTAATTCTTCTACAGTAACCAAGATTTCACGGCGTTTTGCATCCAATTCCTTGATGTCTGCCAAGGTTTCGGCAGCCACACCACGAGTATCTAATTTGGCAGCCACTCCGTCAAAATCTGTACGAATACGTTTGATATCTAGCATAGATGTCTCCTTTAGAATAAAAAACACAGAATGAGAGATGCTGGAGCGATATTTACCGCGGTTCCATCCAGCTTCACATTCTGTGCACTTGATTGTATTTTGATAATTTCATAACGGTAGAATTTCACAACTTTTTCCTATCTGCTCACAGCGACCGCAGACTTTCTGGAAGGAGCCAGATGCTACTTATCCGTTTCTACTATTATACTTGAATTTTTATTTTTTGGCAAATAGATTCGAAATTTTTCTGCCGATTGTTTGCATAAGAGTCGGTAATTTCACAACTTTTTCATTGCCGATATGCTCGCGGGCAATTTTAAGAATCTTACCAGAATCTTTAGATGCAAACAAGAATCGACTTTTCTCTGTATAAATTTCAAAATGACGGCTGATTGCTTTGCCAGAAACGTTAGCACCGATGCTAGTCATTTCTGACCAAGGAATCTGGATATAACGCTCAACGTTGCTATCTGGGTAGAATTCAAGTGCCTTGTCACCAATTAGAAATTTACCAACCTTGCCACCAAAGCCCATGTAGGAAACCCCTGTGGTTTGTAGTTCAACGCTTGTATTTTGTGATTGTGCCATAGTGCTCTCTCCCTAGATATTCATTATATCATAAAACCCCGCAAGAGCGGGGTCCTTGATTACATAATGTTGAAGAAACGAGCAAGAATACCTACGATGAAGAGACCGATAATCATTGTGATTGGTGTTACTTTCTTCTTAAGCAAGTGCATGCAGAGGAAAGTAAGGAGAAGTCCCATCAAACCAGGAATCAAGCTGTCCAACTGACCTTGTAATGTTTGAGCTTGAGTTGGTTCAAGGCTAAGTCCGCTAAGAGCTTGACCAAGAATACCTTTCAACTCAGCACCAGTAACAGTACCTTCTGGGAAGACGATGTAAGCACCTTCTGACAATTGTTTAGCAGGAAGATTTACAGCGAAAGTAATAGATACCCAGCGTTGAACAAGAACGGCAAGGATGAACATACCAAGGATTGAAGCACCTTTAGTGATGTCTTGAAGGATACCACCAGACATGTCTTTAGTGATTTCGCTACCAGCTTTGTAACCAAATTCTTGTGTGTACCATAGGAAGGCCATACGGATTGCGTTCCAACCAAGGAAGAAGATGATTGGTCCCATGATATTTCCAGATTGTGCAAGTGAAGCACCAAGGGCACCAAGGATTGGACGAACAGTAAACCAGAAGACTGGGTCACCGATACCAGCAAGAGGTCCCATCATACCGATTTTCACACCTTGGATAGCTGTGTCATCGATTTCAGCACCATTAGCACGCTCTTCTTCAAGGGCAAGAGTTACGCCAAGGATTGGTGAAGCAACGTATGGGTGTGTGTTGAAGAATTCCAAGTGGCGCTCAAGAGCAGCAGCTTGATCTTCTTTTTTAGTGTAAAGTTTTTTGATAGCTGGGATCATTGCATAAGCCCAACCTAAGTTTTGCATACGCTCATAGTTCCATGAACCTTGAAGGAAGGTTGAACGCCACCAAACTTTTTTACGATCGCTTACGGAAAGTTGAATTTTTTCTGACATGATGAATCTCCCTTCTCTTAGTAGTCTTCAAGGATGTCGCCGATTGGGTCGTTAGATGAAGCACCACCGTTACCTGATCCGCCTTGTTTTGACAAGTTGAGGTAGATAAGAGCGATTGCAACACCGATAACACCAAGTGCGATAAGTGTCAATTTACTGATAGCAGCAAATGCAAAACCAAGTGCGAAGAATGGCCATACTTCACGAGTTGCCATCATGTTGATAACCATAGCATAACCTACGGCAACAACCATACCACCACCAACGGCCATACCACCTGACAACCAAGCTGGCATAGATTCAAGAACTGCTTGAACAGCTTCTGCAGGAATTGCAAGAAGAAGAGCCGCAGGAATTGCGATACGCAAACCTTGGAGAAGGAGAGCAAATAAGTGGTAACGTTCTACAGCAGCGAAGTTTGCATCTTTAGCAGCATTGTCAGCACCGTGTACAAGACCGACTGAGATAGTACGAACGATCATTGTAAGGAAAAGACCAGCTACGGCAAGAGGGATAGCAGTTGTTGTTGCAACGGCAATACCTTCAGTTGAGAAGTCGCCACCTTTGATCATGATGATTGCAGCAGCTACAGAAGCAAGAGCAGCGTCAGGAGCAACAGCTGCACCAATGTTTGCCCAACCAAGTGCAATCATTTGTAGAGAACCACCAAGCATAACACCTGCAGCCAAGTTACCAGTCACAAGACCGATAAGGGTACAAGCTACCAATGGTTGATGGAATTGGAATTCGTCAAGGATACCTTCAAGACCAGCGAAGAAGGCAACGATGACAACGAGAATTGCAGAAATAAGTGTAATATCTGACATGTTGTAATCCTTTCTATACTAACAGATCGATTTATTGAACGTTTGCCTTGTTGATAAGTTCAAACAAGTCTTTCTTCGAATCGTTTGGTACTTTACGCACATCAAATTCAACGCCGAGGTCACGCAATTTTTCAAAGGTTGCAACGTCATCTTTGTCCATTGACAATACGTTGTTAACCATTGTTTTACCAGTTGAGTGAGCCATAGAACCAACGTTCAATTCTTTGATTTCAACACCACCTTCAATTGCTTCAAGAGCTTCTTGAGGAGTTTCGAAAAGAATCAAGGCGTGAGTGTTACCGAATCGAGGGTCTTTAGAAACCTCAATCAATTTCTTGATTGGGACAACGTTCGCTTTTACGTTACCAGGTGCAGCTTGTTTGATGAGTTGTTTACGCAATTCATCTTTGGCAACTGTATCTGATGCAACGATGATACGATCTGCTTTGGAAGCAGGAGTCCAACCAGTCGCCACTTGACCGTGCAAGAGACGAGTGTCGATACGGGCTAAGTTGATTTTCAACTTGCCATCACCGATAACAGTACCTGGAGGGATAGCACCTTGTAGTGCAACAGGAGCAGCATCGGCAACAGGAGCAGCTTCAGCTGGTTGAAGTTCTTCTGGAAGAACTTTGATACCATCTTTGGCTTCCTTGATAATGTTTGCCGCAACTTCTTCCACGCCAGCAGCAGCGTTAATCATACGCTCTGTGTAAGCTTGGATAAGCATTGGCAAGTTTAGACCGGTGATGATAGCAAACTTACGATCTGGATTTTCACCAGCTACACGGCTTGCTTGGTTGAATGGTGAACCACTCCAAAGGTCAGCCAAAACCAAAACTTCATCATCGGCATCGAATGCGTCCACGGCAGCATTTAGCTTAGCGTATAAATCATCTGGACCTTCACTTGGCATAAAAGTAACAACTTGTACTTTTTCTTGTTCGCCAAAGATCATTGAACCTGACTGATGAATACCAGCAGCAAATTCGCCATGACTTGCAATAATGATTCCAATACTCATTATTGATCCTCCTAAATTTTTCTTGTTCATGTAAAAACCATTGAATGGGCTTTCATGTTCGAACTATACCATTATAAAACGTTTTCAGTACATTTGTCAAGTAGGTTTGTGTTAAAAGTGCAAAATATTTCCGAAACTTTTCATAATCGTGTTTCAGAAAAGTGATAAAAATATGCAACGAATATGACAAAAACCTGACAGTTTATCCAATGTCATTAAGTTAACTAACCTATCACATTTTGTGGTGGGTTAGTTTTTATGTTACACTAAAAATAAAAGGGGAAAAGTCATGCTAGATCAGATTAAAGCTCATTTACTTGATAGTATTAACGACATCGTTTCCACCGCAAACCAGTTTGTGCTTCATCCTGAAAAAGATTTTAGTCGGAAAAGTCAGCTAACGATGAAAACCATGATTCAAGCTA
>NZ_JAOTGB010000026.1:0-29584 GCF_044427425.1 Streptococcus sp. 2018WUSS126
GCCAGTAACTTTAGTGTACTCTTTTTTTCAACATTTTCAACCCTAAAAATTCCTTGAATCTGCAGCTTTAGGCAAAAACAGAACTTAGTCTGAGACTAAATTCTGTTGGTGTTATGCAGTTTTCTCAAAGTAACTTCTGGAAGGACGGGAACTAGAACTTACTTTGAGAATTTACCACCATTTTATCGGCAGCCAATTTCGCATTTGTCCCAGCCTCCAGATAACGAACAGTATACGATAATGGTTTCAACTCCCACTTAGCAGTTAATTTGACATCTTTGGTTACTTGGTCACTCCAACTATAGAGCTTACCATCTTCTGTATACCAACCAAGGAAATTATAATGCTCCCTCGTTGGATCGGCAGGGGCCTTAGCGTATTTGTATTTTTCAACACTTTGATCGGCAGGGGCGGTTCCATTACCACCGTTGATATCAAAAGTAACCTTAAATTTTGGAGCAATCCACTTAGCATAGAGAACTAAGTTATTGGCAGGCATTTTATTAAAGTTATACTTCTCTGTCAATAACGAATCTGTATACCAACCACCCCATGTATAGTCTGGGTCAACATTGTTTGGTCGTTCTGGTATGTAATTATGAGTAGAATCATCAATACTACGCTCGAACGGAATCCTATCAATTGTCCTTAACCGACTACCATTAAAGTAATAATCTATCTTGTAATTTGTTCTGTTATAGTAAAAGCGATATACATAGGGATTCCATCTTGTTTGAGACGCTTGATAACCAGGAGGGGTATAATTCCCCTGATAAGTATATCCAAAGATTTCCTTAGCTGTCAGTCCACCTGTCCGAATAAAGGACTGGCTGTATTTATTCGACAGGACATAAAGATTTGGATCATCAGCTGATTGTAGCCAATACTCAACAGAGGCTCTTGTCCCAGAATTTATCCAAACTGCCGTTTGAAAGATTAGATTATTTTCACTTGCTAAGTTCAATAGATCAGGTGTTACCTCGAACCGCTTAGTTTTAGAACGTGACTCCCTCCAGTAATCAAAAAAGTAATTTCCATACTCATCATAAACTTCTTCTGAAGAAGAGGACCAAAGACTAGAAATATCTTGTCCTAAAACTACATTCGGGATAGTGTAATTCGAAAGATTATAGGTCACATTGTTAATTCTGATACGGCCCGTATTCCAATAAGCAGGTCCGTTCAAGTTGAACACAAAGGTGTATCTCTTTAACTTATAGTAAACCGGCAAAATTGAACTGCCATCTGCTGCTATCTCAACAGTTGAGGTAGCATTTTCAATAGCATCTACTTCATGATAAGGCAGATTAGTGGGAATAGTCGGTGCATTTGTTGCAGAAACAGTCATACCTACTTTTGCCGTAGCTTCTTTGGCACTATCGTAAACCCACTTAATAGTTCCCGTAACATTATCATATTGTTGCTTATAATAAACAACTGTATAAGCAACTGAATTCGGTGTCCACTTCGCATACAAAGTTGTATCTTTCTTTAAAGTGAGGGAATTCGTAATCTTGCTACCAGTCAGGTCAGGATTATCATACCAACCTTCAAATGTATATCCTTCTTTAGTTGGGATAGTTGTCGAAATCTTAATCCGGCTATCATACAGACCAGATTGTTGTGAAACATTACTCCCACCATTGGAATTATAAGAAAGTGTAAAGTTTTTTCGAGTATAATAAACATACATTTTTTGACCACTAGCACTATCGATTTTTTTAGTATCAACGCGCTCAAAGTCAGCATAACTGTATGTTAAGATTTGTGGCGTAACAGTTGAACCTAGAACTCCACGAGTAGGAACTGTCTGAATATCAGAATATCCTGAACCAGTCAGATTCTTAAGTTTATAAACAACTTCATACTCAGCATTATATGGAACAAACTTGACACGTTCAGAAATGCGATTATCATCTACTCCATCTGCTAAGTCTAGTTCTTCTAACTTATCTCCAGTGAACTCAAGAATGGGTTTTTCAGGGTAGTAAATAGCCACTGCTGGTAAGGAGGAGTCCTCTTTATTGCTCACCTCCGTAGAAGCAGGTGGCGTCAGTTGATACGGAGTATCACTAACTTCCAGCTGAACAGTTTCCTTATCAATCGTAATATCTTGGTTTTTAGAAACATTGTGGTAGAAGTATGTAACGTCAATAGTATAAATATTGATATTATTAAATACCGCTTCAGCAGTCAGATCGCCGGTAATCACCGTATTTTCATCAATCCGCTCACCAGTAGCTTTATTAATCCAATGCGAAAATACATAACCGTTTTTAAAAGGTGCTTCTGGCAAACTACCGAGTGTCGTCCCTACAGTCTTATCAATCAAGCTCGTAATGACTTGTTCTTGACCCGCTGTGTCAATATAGGTAAACTTGACAGTATAATAATTTGCTAATACATCACCATAAACAGAAAAATGGCTAGCGTCAAAACTAATCTCGGAAATTTGTTGCTCATTTTCCTTCGTTTCAGCCTCTAGAACCTCTATCTGGCTATTCTCTTCAAAGTGGACAATTTTCAGCTTACTATCATCAGGTCGTCGAACCAATTCCTTGTTTATAATCTTAATCTTCACAGGGGCTGCCGGCTCGACCTCTTGCCCCCGAAAAGAAAAATGAATATCAAAGAATCGTGCATATACCAAGTTTTTAACCCCAAGATTCTCCTTCGTTTTCTCATAATGTGCTTGGTATTCTTCTGATTGGCTATCCAATTCTCTAACAATCAACTCAACGCCTTTTGGAAATTGAGCAGTAGCATCAAATTCCGCAGTCAATTCATAATCATGAGAACTATAAACCATTGTAGTTGGTTCGGTAATCCGTTCTTGGTCAAAAATATTCTTACTACTCTCATCTGCAGATACTGATACCGGTGAATCAACTTGAGTAGAAGCTTCCGTTTGATGTGGTTCGACAACAGCTTTTATCCCAGCTTCAGTGTTCGTTTCTAATATACTACTACTGTCTGATGGTAACTGTTCCAAGCCAGTATTTATACCAGAAGTTTGATTCACCTTATCTTGGTCCAGTGTCAGAGCTGGTAAAATCAATGCATACGTTGTTACAAATACAACCACAACAGCTACAAAATTAACAAATTTTCTATATTTTTTCTGCCATAAAGATAATCTTTTAAACTTAAAATTATTTTGCATGTTCCTCCCCCTAGATTGCTTTAAGTATCTAACTTTAAGTTCATCATTTTTAATCAATTACTCCCATCTCTGTCAAAGGCCATACTCTAAAAACCAATTTACCAACAATCTGTTCATTAGAGACTGTACCAATAGCGTTGTTTCGCGAATCAATGGACTCTTTCCGGTTATCTCCCATGACAAAGATTCGATTTTCCGGTACCTGATAGGGAAACTCAATATCTGTATGACCATAATCCCTATTTGCCAAATATGGCTCGTCCAATCTTTGATTATTGACATAAACATTCCCTTGTTTATCCATATCCACCCAATCCCCAGCTTCAGCGATGACGCGCTTGACCAGAATATTGTTATTGTAATAAAAAGCAACAACATCACTGCTTTCAAAATCATTGCTCTTTACTGATACAACGATGTCCCCACTATTCAGGGTTCCTTTCATTGAATCTCCGTATATTCTCAAAATAGGCAAAAATAATACAGCGATTAGTATTGCAAATGCTGCAACTACTACCAACATAAACACTGTACTTTTCACTGTCCTCCAAAATGTATGTCTATATCTTTCATGCTGATATAGCTCTTTTAATTCTGAAGTTTTTGGAAGTTCCTTTCCCCTGAGGTTTGAACTATTCATGAACATCACCAATTTTGTTTTTCACATTATAGAGATATAGATCAGCAGCTTTTTGCGCTTCTTCAAAAATATTAGTCAGTCTCATTGAGGCTTCCGCTATGGAGCCAGATTGACTAATCATAATTCTTCTATCAGCCAACTCTGTTTTAATCTTCTCAAGTTGATTTCTCAAGCAATCAATCTCTTCACTTTGAGCCAACATAATCTCATATAACTCAATTCGCTTTAATTTCCGAAGATCTTTTACATCCATCTGCGTTTCCTCTCTTTTACTAAAATATTATACAATTAAATTAAGTCACAACTTAATAACAATACTTGGTATTTTACTATAGTTTCCATTTATTGTCTAGTAATATGAGTTTTCTAAAGGAAAACTGTTAGCAATATTTTATAAAACGAATCCCTCTAATTTAGGTGTTAATGGCTAATATAGTTATTTAATTTGTCTTTAATTACTTTAATGTATGGTTGTCTTTCCCGCTTCCGTCAATTATAGAGATCAGCTTCGGACTGTAAAACGCAAATTGCTAAGATGTTGACAAAAGTTGACGGCGGCAGCTCATTGCCTTGTATGGTCGAATGAATTAGCTTTCAGACAAGGAACCGAGGTGCAGGTAGCTAGAACAGCCTAGAGGCTGTTCTAGGTTGAAAATAAGACTTGTGAAACAAGTCACTTTCGTAGAGTACGGCAAGCCGAAAGTGGCGATGTATCAGAGTTAATTTAAATGACCGTACTAAGAACTTGCTATTTTGGGGATTTCATTGAGTATTAAAATTTATCTACATAAAAACACCTTGAAAATGCGCTTGTCATTTATTATAAATAACGAGAGCTTCTTCAAGATGTATCACAGAATATAATTTCTTTAGCTAATAGATTGCCACTACTGTCCAAAAAGCTGGATAAAATTCCTTAGTAATATCGTATTACGGTATTCAAAAATCAAAGACTCTGCTAAAATTTTGTATCGTCATTTAATTGATAAATATCCCGCATCGCCCAAAAACCAATCAGAATCATTAGTAGACCAACCCAAATTTCCTTTGGAAATTGCATGATTCTTAAAAATCCAAGTACCAAGGCAATCGCTAATGCTACCAGTAAAAATACTGCCGCAATCAAATTCATAGTCCCCTTAATATTGCGAGGTGCAATAAAAATATAAAAAAGTACTAACATGATGGCAAGGATTAAATAAAACATGCTTCTTCTCCTAGAAATTATTCCTCAGTCGCTAATTTTTTCTTCTTCGCAGCCTTATCACGCTCTGCCTTGTTCAAGATTTGCTTACGAAGACGGATAGACTCAGGCGTTACTTCCATGTATTCATCATCGTTCAAGAATTCTAGTGATTCTTCAAGAGTCAAGATACGTGGTGTCTTAATTACAGACGTTTGGTCTTTGGTAGCTGAACGAACGTTGGTCATTTGTTTTGCAGTTGTGATGTTAACTGTCAAGTCATTGTCACGTGAGTTTTCACCGATAATCATTCCTTCGTACACTTCAGTACCTGGGTTTACAAAGATGGTACCACGCTCTTCAATACGCATGATAGAGTATGTCGTTGCCTTACCTTGGTCGATAGAGACAAGGGCACCACGGTGACGACCACCGATTTCACCAGGAACAACTGGTAGATACTGATCGAAAGTATGGTTCATGATACCATAACCACGAGTCATTGAAAGGAATTCTGTTGAATAACCAATCAAACCACGCGCAGGTACAAGGAAAACAAGACGAGTTTGACCATTACCTGTTGAAACCATATCCAACATATCACCCTTACGCTCAGAAAGGGATTGGATAACAGAACCTTGGTATTCTTCTGGAGTATCGATTTGCACGCGCTCGAATGGCTCCATTTTCACGCCGTCGATTTCCTTGATGATAACTTCTGGACGTGATACTTGAAGCTCATAGCCTTCACGACGCATGGTTTCAATCAAGATAGACAAGTGCAATTCACCACGACCTGAAACAGTCCATTTATCTGGAGAGTCAGTAGGGTCAACACGGAGAGAAACGTCCGTTTGCAACTCAGCCAAAAGGCGCTCTTCAATCTTACGAGATGTCACCCATTTACCTTCACGACCTGCAAATGGTGAGTTGTTCACCAAGAAAGTCATTTGAAGAGTTGGCTCATCGATACGAAGAACTGGAAGTGCCTCAACTGCATCTGTCGGAGTCACAGTTTCACCAACGAAGATGTCTTCCATACCAGAAACGGCAATCAAGTCACCAGCTTTTGCTTCTTGGATTTCTTTACGCTCAAGACCGAAGAAACCAAAGAGTTTTGTAACGCGGAAGTTTTTCGTTGTGCCATCTAGTTTAGAAAGGGTAACTTGGTCACCAACTTTAACAGTACCACGGAAGACACGACCGATACCGATACGACCTACGAAGTCGTTATAGTCCAAAAGGGATACTTGGAACTGCAAAGGCTCATCTGAGTTATCCACTGGTGCAGGGATATGCTCGATGATGGTATCGAAAATTGGTGCCATTGTTTCTTCTTGGTCTGCTGGATTGTCAGACAAAGATGAAGTACCGTTGATAGCTGATGCGTAAACCACGGGGAACTCCAACTGGTCATCATCTGCACCCAATTCGATGAAGAGTTCAAGCACTTCATCTACAACTTCTTCTGGACGAGCAGATGGTTTGTCAATCTTGTTAACAACGACGATTGGTGTCAAGTTTTGCTCAAGGGCTTTTTTCAATACGAAACGAGTCTGTGGCATAGTCCCTTCGTAAGCATCCACGACAAGCACAACACCGTCAACCATTTTCATGATACGCTCAACCTCACCACCGAAGTCCGCGTGTCCTGGTGTGTCCATGATGTTGATACGAGTACCGTTATAAGCTACGGCAGTATTTTTTGCAAGGATGGTGATACCACGCTCTTTTTCAAGGTCGTTAGAGTCCATTGCACGCTCATCAAGGTTTGTGCGCTCATCAAGCGTTTGGGATTGTTTCAATAATTCATCAACGAGGGTTGTTTTTCCGTGGTCAACGTGGGCAATAATGGCTACGTTACGGATGTCTTCTCTAAGTTTTGTCATAATATCCTCTGTATATTTTAATTTAACTAAAAAAGTATATCATAGATTGGCGTAAAAATCACAGATAATCTTGTTGTAAATGTTTTCAGATAGTAAATTCCCAAAGTAAATTCTAGTCTATCTTAAAAACTGGAAACTAGAATGAGACAAAGAAATAAGGTAGAACTTACTATGGGACAAGTTGGTAATCGACAATGAAAAACAAACACTTAACTCTCTCTGATCGCAACGATATTCAAATAGGAATTGAACAACTTAAGCCCTTCTCGGCTATCGCTACTAAGCTAGGAAAAGACCCGTCCACAATCTCAAAAGAAGTTCGGAGAAATAGGCTGATAAAAGAGAACTCTAGTACCTCCAATTGTGAGACCTGCCCTCTGCTCAAAAAGGCTCCCTACGTTTGTAATGCCTGTCCGAAAAAGAGAATCAATTGTGGATACCAGAAACAGTTCTACTACGCAAAAAGAGCTCAGCTTGATTATGAAGCTAAGCTCTCAGATTCGAGAACAGGTGTTGCCCTAAACAAAGAAGAATTCTATCGTATGGACGAGATTATCTCTTTTGCCATCCAAAAGGGACAACACCTCAACCACATCATCGCCTCCAACGAACTGTTGGCATCAAGAGCTTCTATCTACCGATACCTTGAAAAAGGCTATCTGTCCACAAAGCCCATTGATTTCCCCCGTGTCGTGAAATTCAGAAAACGGAGAACCAGAAACCTCCAACCCATTCCTAAAACTGCCAAAGAAGGACGGTCTTACGAGGACTTCCAACGCTTTCTCACAAAAGAAGGCATCAGCTATTGGCTAGAAATGGACACCGTTACTGGTCGGATCGGCGGAAAGGTACTTCTCACCTTCAACCTCTCCTTCTGTAACTTTATTTTCGCTCGATTACTGGATAATAAAACAGCTAATGAGGTCGCTAAACACCTCTACGCTATCAAGAATGACCTACATCAGAAAGAGATTGACTTCTGCGAACTATTCCCTGTAATTCTGACCGACAATGGTGGTGAATTCGCTAGAGTAGACGATATCGAAATGGATGTTCGTGGAGAATCTAAGCTATTCTTCTGTGACCCTAATCGTTCTGACCAGAAGGGGAGAATCGAGAAGAATAACACACTTATCAGAGACATTCTTCCTAAGGGAACTAGTTTTGACAACTTGATACAGGATGACATCAACCTAGTTTGTTCGCATGTCAACAGTGTCAAACGAGCTGCTTTCAACGGAAAATCCGCTTATGAACTCTTTACATTTACCTACGGTGAGGAATTGGCAACACTTTTGGGAATCTCTAAAATTGACCCTGAGAACGTCATCCAATCACCTCGATTATTAGATAAATAATCGCTAGTTTTTATCAAAAAATAATTTCAAAATAGAAAGGAACTTGTCCCATCCAAAATTCCAGATAGCTAGAACTTACTTTGAGACGTCTCAGAGCCAGTAACTTTAGTGTACCCTTTTTTTCAACATTTTCAAGCCTAAAACTCACTATTATCAACATTTTTAGTCAAAAACAGAACTTAGTCTGAGACTAAATTCTGTTGGCGTTATGCAGTTTTCTCAGAGTAACTTCTGGAAGGACGGAAACTAGAACTTACTTTGAGAATTTACCGATTGAAAGCAGAAGAAAAGAGATTGAAGCCAATCTCTTATAAAATGTTCTCAAAATTATCGCGCACTTCTTGTGGCCAAACACTGGACTGCACTTCACCAATATGTTTCTTACGAAGCAAGAACATGGCCAAACGGGATTGACCGATACCGCCACCAATCGAAAGCGGGAAGAGACCATTCAAAAGGGCACGATGCCAATCAAATTCCAAACGGTCCTCGTCGCCTGTAATGGCAACCTGGCGCTTAAGCGCTTCTTCATCCACACGAATCCCCATTGAGGATAATTCGAAGGCTGAACCAAGTGCTTCGTTCCAAACCAAGATGTCTCCATTGAGTCCTTTGTAGCCTGCTTCTGATGGGCTTGTCCAGTCATCATAGTCTGGGGCACGTCCATCATGTGGTTTACCATCTGCAAGTTCTCCACCAATACCGATTAGGAAGACCGCGCCGTATTCTTTGGCAACCACATTCTCACGCTCTTTTGGTGTCAAGTCTGGGAAGTTCTTAACCAAATCCTCCGTGTGGATAAAGGTGATTTTCTTAGGCAAAACAGACTCAATGTCATAACGAGCTTCAACTGCCAATTCAGTCAGACGGATAGCCTTGTAAATCTGCTCCACTGTTTCTTTCAAGTAAGCTAAATTCCGACGGCCATCAGGAATAACCTTCTCCCAGTCCCATTGATCCACATACACCGAGTGAATGGGATCCAAGGAATCCTCGTCAGGACGAAGAGCCTTCATGTGAACAAAGAGCCCTTCTCCCTCATTAAAACCGAATCGAGCCAAGGTATGACGCTTCCACTTAGCAAGTGAGTGAACCACTTCATAGGTCGCATCTGGAATCAACTTCACATTAACAGTAACCGCATTCTCCACACCGGATAAATTATCCTGCATACCATCCCCGACACGACTCAAAATCGGTCCTTGCACTTCTACGATTTCTAGCTTGTCTTTCAAATACTGTGTAAATGTATTTTTGACGAAAGAAATCTCCTCTTGCTGATGAATGAAGCTTTTCTTCATACCTTACCTCCTTAAATTTATACACCTTATTATACTCTTTTTTACCTACTTGTAAAGTCTTTTTATTAAATATTCTGATAATTTAATGGAGGTTTTTCACTTCGGATGTCAGTACTTCTATCACCCCCTCTGTCAAGCGTCTCGGACCACGCACCGCCCTGACTCCCAAATCCATCATGCGCGCTCTCGGCAAAACATCATCGGAAAACTGAGCGAGCAATTCGACCTGCATCAGTTTCTTTTCTGTCGGAATGTCTGATTCTCCATGATTTTCCAAGTTCGCTCCTAAGACACGACAAACATAACGAATGGCCTGTACTGGTGCCGTCACATAGATGGCTACGAAGTCCCCAGCTTGAATGGTTGATTTTTGCGACCAATAGACTACCTTATTTTCCGCAAACTCAGTATCAATATCATAGACCTTTGGATTGGCTGGAATAACCCAATAATCAGGCCCTTGATCCGCCTTGTAGGATTTTGGTCCTACCAGATAACGGCTCTTCTCAAGGAGGGACAAAATTGCTTCATCTTCCACAGCATTATCGAGCAAGACCGACACCCAGGTCTTCTTTGACATGTGGTAAGCAGGATAGATGCCCGACTGACTCAGCAGCTCTGCTATTTCCCGACCATCGACCTTGAGATTGACGATTTCCACCTGCTCCTGCGACCCACTCCCGTCCAACTTATCTCTCGGAATCTGACTGACCAAAGCGTACCACTTGTTATTGGCAGGGTGGCGAAAGGCCCCATAGGTCGGCAACTTGGCAAAGGGATAGCCAGGCAGGTCCCCCCACTTCTCCTTGATGAGCTGGGCTATGCGGTTGCTTTGGTCTTTGGAAAATGGCAGAGCGATACAACAACCCTCCTCTACTCGATCCAAAATGGACTGATAAGCCTCACGCACCTGCCCCACAAAAGCTCCAGCTGGCGCAGTCACCAGATGGGCGGTATAGACCTCCTCCATCTCACAATCCCAGACATAGGACGACAGCTGACCAGCCTCATCAACCTCCACCACCGCCTCAAACTGCCCCTCCATGAACACCTCACGGTAGGTGTAACGATTGTTGGAGAGGATGAAACCAAAAGGGAGGAGGGAGGGGAGGTGGACCTTTAGTTTGCTATTTATATTTGTCATTTTTTTCCTTTTCTACTAACCCAGCCAATCGCATCTGCTGGTGGATTTTCCGTATCAATCCAGATGAATTCGATACCGATTTCACCATTTTTGAATTTGGTTAATCGAATACCATTTATTTCCAGAGATTCTAATTTTTTCCCTGTCAGTACCTCACGCTCAGCTAGTTGGAAAACACCTCTTAACAACCACTCTCCAAGAATATCTTGTTTGTTAACCGACTGAATAGCCTTACCTGATTCTTGGTTGATATAGGCTTGGATGGCATCGCCTGAAGATAGAAAGCGGAGTGCAAGACAATAGACTCGCTCATTTCCATAAAACCAAAGCACCCTCAGTCAGGCCGTTCACTATTCCGTATCAGGAAGCTTTACAACATCTTCTAATTGATAAAGAAATTTACCAAGATAACTATTATAGGAGGAATTAAAGTACAAATGGTTTGAAAGTAATTCACCACTCTGCTTTTATAGGAAGCTTGATATTTCCGCTCTAAACCAGCTAGCCTATAAACAAAAATACTTAACGAGAAGAAAATACTCAAAATAACAATAATATAAATTATAATTGCTATAGCAATGTTCAATTTATCTAGTACATTATTGTTCAAAAATGCTAAAGCAAAAATATAGGAAATAATATTTATAAAAAAGCCAATAATAGATGATTTTTTATATTTTTGAATGATATACTTGGAAAATATTAAAATTGAATATGAGCAAAGCATAGCAAAAGAATTATTAATAGTTTTATTTAAAGCCATCATCAAAACATTTGCTAATAAACTGAATTCCCGATTTCTTAAACTTTCAAACAGAGAAGGAATTGTTGCATTATTTGTTTCTAGAACCATATAAGTATTGAATCCAAACAATATTAATATAAAGATAGTTGACAAATTATATAATATTTTGGCTAAAAATTTCAAATTCTCAAGTCTTTCCTCATTAAATTTATCAATTTCTTTCTTTTGTACTGTATTTATATTTTGAGAATTATTTATTACGATATTCCCATTTTGCACATTTACATCTTTTAAATCAATTTGAGAATTATTGGTATTACGGTAGTTATTTACAATATTCTCCACTGCTTTTTTGTCCGCCAAGTCTTTACAAATCTGATAAACAAAAGACAGCACTGGTATACCATATGTGATAAATACAATTAATATGTTCATAATATTTTTCATTTGTCTCCTAACATTCTTTTTATCTCATAAAAACTATATAAAATTATATTCTGTAACTTACCCCACCAACTTCTTCATCTCTTCAATCCGTCCTACTGTCGCATCATATTTTGCTTGGTAGTCGGCTTGTTTTTCTTTTTCTTTTTCAACGACTTCTGGTTTGGCGTTGGCGATGAAGCGTTCGTTGCTGAGTTTTTTGCCGACCATGTCTAGTTCTTTTTGCCATTTGGCGAGTTCTTTGTCTAGACGAGCCAACTCTTCTTCAACATTGAGGAGGTCGGCGAGTGGCAAGAAGATTTCAGCACCGGTGATAACAGCTGACATGGCTAATTCTGGTGCAGCAATGCTTGAGCTTATTTCCAGATGTTCTGGATTTGTAAAGCGGCGGATGTAGTTTTCATTTGCCTTGAAGAAGGTTTCAAGCTCGCTATCTGCCGTCTTAATCAAAATGGTAATCGGCTTAGATGGCGCAACATTCACTTCTGCTCTGCTATTTCTCACCGAACGAATCAAATCCTTGAGGCTTTCCACTCCCTTGTGAGCTCCAGCATTGTCAAAGGCTGGGTTGACCACAGGATAAGCTGCCACCACGATAGAACCCTCTGCGTACTGGGCGAAGATCTCTTCCGTCACAAACGGCATGATTGGGTGGAGCAGGCGAAGGATTTGGTCCAGCGTGTAGAGAAGGACTGAGCGGGTCATGACTTTCTCAGCCTCGTTGTCGCTGTAGAGCACTTCCTTGGTCAGCTCGACATACCAGTTGGCGAACTCTTCCCAGATGAAGTTGTAGAGGATGTGACCAGCCACACCAAACTCGAACTTGTCGAAGTTTTCAGTGACCTTGGAAATAGTTTCGTTGAGGTTGTGGAGAATCCAGCGATCCGTCACGTTACCAGCCTCACCAGCTGCAACTTTGGCGACATTTTCACGCGCCGCATCCAAGGTCAGTCCCTCATTGTTCATGAGGATATAGCGGGAAATGTTCCAAATCTTGTTGATGAAGTTCCAAGACGCGTCCATTTTCTCATAAGAGAAGCGAACATCTTGACCAGGGGCAGAGCCGTTTGACAAGAACCAACGCAAAGCGTCCGCACCGTATTTCTCAATGACATCCATCGGATCAATCCCGTTTCCAAGTGACTTAGACATCTTGCGACCTTCTTCGTCACGGATCAAACCGTGGATTAGCACGTTCTTGAATGGCTGACGGCCTGTAAACTCAAGCGATTGGAAAATCATCCGCGACACCCAGAAGAAGATGATGTCGTAGCCTGTTACCAAGGTTGAAGTTGGGAAGTAACGCTGGAAGTCCGCCGCATTTTCGTCAGGCCAGCCCATAGTTGAGAATGGCCAAAGGGCAGAGCTGAACCAGGTGTCTAGGACATCCTCATCCTGTACCCAACCGTCACCTGTTGGAGCCTCTTCTCCGACGTACATTTCGCCAGATTCGTTATACCATGCTGGAATCTGATGACCCCACCAAAGCTGACGAGAGATAACCCAGTCGTGTACATTTTCCATCCATTGTAGGAAGGTATCGTTGAAGCGTGGTGGGTAAAATTCTACCTTGTCAGCTGTGTCTTGGTTGGCAATGGCATTCTTAGCCAGTTGGTCCATTTTAACAAACCACTGGGTTGACAAGCGTGGCTCAACTACCACACCTGTACGCTCAGAGTGTCCAACGGAATGCACACGATTTTCGATTTCCACAAGGGCGCCCAGTTCTTGCAACTTAGCAACCGTTGCCTTACGAGCTTCAAAGCGGTCCATGCCTGCAAATTCGCCTGCCAACTCGTTCATGGTACCGTCATCGTTCATAACGTTAACTTGTGGCAGATTGTGGCGTTGACCTACGAGGAAGTCATTTGGATCGTGGGCAGGTGTTATTTTCACAACCCCTGTACCGAATTCTGGGTCTGCGTGTTCATCTGCAACGATTGGAATTAACTTGTTAACGATTGGCAGGATAACATTTTTACCAATCAAGTCCTTGTAACGTGGGTCTTCTGGGTTAACTGCCACCGCAACGTCACCGAACATGGTTTCAGGACGGGTTGTCGCAACTTGAAGGGCACGAGAACCATCTTCCAACATATAATTCATGTGGTAAAAAGCACCTTCTACATCCTTGTGAATAACTTCAATATCAGAAAGGGCTGTGCGAGCTGCGGGGTCCCAGTTGATGATAAATTCGCCACGGTAGATCCAGCCTTTTTTGTAGAGTTCCACAAAGACCTTGCGAACGGCTTTCGACAAGCCTTCATCCAGCGTGAAGCGGTCACGTTGGTAGTCCAAAGACAGACCCAACTTGCCCCATTGCTCACGAATGGTCGCTGCGTACTCATCCTTCCATTCCCAGACTTTATCGAGGAATTTTTCACGACCAAGATCATAACGGGTCACGCCTTGCTCCCGCAAGCGCTCCTCAACCTTGGCCTGAGTGGCAATCCCCGCGTGGTCCATACCTGGAAGCCAGAGGGTGTCAAAGCCCTGCATCCGCTTCTGACGGATGATAATATCTTGAAGGGTGGTATCCCAAGCGTGTCCCAAGTGCAACTTACCAGTTACGTTTGGCGGCGGAATGACGATAGAATAAGGCTTAGCCTCCGCATCGCCTGACGGCTTAAAGACATCTTGGTCCAACCAAGTTTGGTAACGACCAGCCTCAACCTCGGCTGGATTGTATTTTGGTGATAATTCTTTTGACATTATTTTTTCTCCTTCAGTATTCTTTAAGAAAATTGGTTTATACTATCCTTAAGCTAGAAATAGCCCAATTCTTTTTCATATAATCTCCTAGAAATAGTCAGTCCTTTGGGCTGGCTATTTCGTTTGTTCTTGCTCAAGTTCTTCCATTTTTTGGATAATCAGTTGAGCTACGTCATTGGCAGAAAGATGGGTATTATTAATTTTATGATAATGGTCAAGTTGCTTCGGCGCAAATTCTGGATTAAAGTTTGCAAACTTCATTGTATCTAAAATATCTTTTTCAGACCACTCAATATTTCTTTTCCAAGGTTTATGTTGCAAACGATTTTCGGTCACATTTCTTCTTAAACGTTCTTGCAGCTCTGTTTCCAATTCAATAAATAGAACAGCTTGATTCCTACTGTGATAAATCTCTTGAATATTCTCTAAAAAAGAAATATCTGCTGGATCATTAAAGTCAATAACAACTGTAAAAATCAAACCCAAATCAGTTTTCGCAGAGGTTTCAAAAAACTTCATACGAATATCATTAATAAGTTCTCTCGCTTCGTCAGACATTGGAAAAAATTTTGTTACGAAATCGATTGATTCATGATTATGAAACAAAACCAAATCAGTTAATTTCTCAACTTCCTGCCCAACGGTCATCTTGCCAGAAGCTTGTGCTCCAATAATAACTAAATTCATGTTACTTCCCCCACCAACTCTATCTTAATCCCATCTGGGTCTTCCAAATAAAGGGCATAGTGTTCTGATCCTCCTGCATGTGGATAGCGGTCGTCGTAGAGCAGTTTGACTCGTCTAGTCAAAAATTCCTGCCGCCACTGGTCAATCTCATCAGGTGTGCCCACATGAAAAGCTAGATGATTGAGACCTGTACGGCACCGGTGATAACCTGCCTCTAGGAATTCCTGTGGTGTTTGGACAAAGACCAGGTATTGCTCTGCTTTTTTATAAGATAGCCCTTCCTCCCACTCCTGATAGAGCGAGTAGCCCAGCTTAGTCAGGAGAAAGTCGTAAAATGCACGCGAAGTTTCCAAGTCAGAAACGTAAATTTCAACATGATGTAACATATCTTCTCCTTTCCAAATGAAAATCCCCGCCTAGACTTGCTAGACAGGGACGAAGTTATTCCGCGGTACCACCCTTGTTCAGATAAACTATCTGCACTTTGCTTATTCGATTCACATCATCAGCAACCAGTTTTGACATTTGTGCGGATTTCTCAGTACCACCGCTTCCTGTGACAAATGGGGTTCAAAACACCTCTGATTGGCTTTATTGTAACAAATTGCACCTTGAAAAGCAAGGGATTTAAGCTTTCAACTCAATCCCTTTTTCTTTCAACTGCTTGATAGTTGCAGGACCAATGCCTTTAAGAGCCAAGAGCTCTTTTTCTGTGTGGATTGCAAAATCAGCCACAGATTGAATACCTGCTTCGTAGAAGGTTTCCAAACGTGCTGCCGCAATGCCTTCCAACTCAGGAAGTGCCAAAAAGTCTTCCAATGAAGTCGCTGAAGAAGTCACCTCTGCTACAACTTCTTTCACTTGTTCCACAGCATGTTCTACGAAAGTTTCAGCCTGATGTGCGACTGTCTCAACAGCTCCGCGAGCAGTTTCAAGACCTACACGACCTGCACGTTTCAAGTCTGCTAATTGTTTTTTCAATTGTTTTTTTCGATTTACTTTCTTTTTTCCCATTTTTCATCTCTCTCCCGTCTGATTAATAATGCCTTTGACCAAACAACTCATCTGGTAAATCATGAAAACCTTTGCCAGCATGGTAGTTGGCAAATTTCCCTTGAATGAATCGATAGGCATCCAGCTTGCTCTCATAACGAATATAAGCATCCGCTGCACGCTCATCTTTGTCTTCTTCCAAGACACGACGACTTTCTTCAACCGCCATCTCGTTTACCATGACCTGAGTGTTGACCCAAGCTTCAAATTCTTTTAAAAATTCTTGTTCTTTTGTCATTATTTTCCTCTTTCGCCTGCTTCGATTGAAACACACCGGTTTATTATACCATATTTTCTAGAAAACACAAGAAAACCCTAACTGCAACACAGTTAGAGTCCCCATTTTTTTACCAAGTAAAACGATAGGTCGTTTTAGACAGAAATTCTTCTCCTTGCTCTAACAAAATCGAACCAAATCCATCGACATTGCACGCATTCGGCAAGGCCTGACACTCTAAACTAAAGACACCGTGGTAACAGGTCAAAGCTTCAACAGGAAAATTATATGTATAAATAACGACCGCAGGCTGGTTGGTTTTGACACTGAGTCCAATTTTCCCATCTGGACTCAAAACTTCTACCGGAATATCCACCTCTTCCAATAACCATGGGTGGTCATAGCCTTTTACCAATACATTTTGAGGATATTGGCTATCAAATCCCTGAGCAAAAGGCGCAAAATCTCTAAAATCAAACGGCGTCCCTGTCACATCTTCTAAGACACCCGTTGGCAGGTTATCCTCCCCAAGCGGAGCATAGTGATTCGCAGCAATTTTAATACGGTGCTCGGCAACTGACCGTTGAAAATCACCAGTCAAGTTGAAATAGATATGGTTGGTCGGATTAAAAATCGTATCCTTATCCGATACAGCCTGGTAGTCAACTGTCAATTCATTTTTATCCGTCAAACAATAAATAGCCTTGACCCTCACATCACCAGGAAAGCCATTAAAACCATCTTTTAGGACCATAGCAAAGGTCACTTGATTTCTCTCATGGTCTAGCTCAACGTCCCAGTACTGCTCATTTGCCGTGTCAACCCCACCGTGTAGAGTCCTACCAGGTTCATTTTCTGTGAAATGGTAGCTTGTTCCCTTTATCTCAGCTTGGGCTCCTGAAATACGCCCCGCTACTGGGATAATTGTTGAACCAGGATACAAATCTGTCTTGCGGTAATCTTCATCCGACTTAGCCGCCAAACTGACATTTCGTAAACCGCCATTCTCTTCCACAGGAAGGAACACTCCCACCACTCTGGCACCAAAATCTGTCAAGGTTACCTGCATGCCATTCTTGTTTTCCAAGTAATACAGTTTTGCTTTTTCACCAAATGTTTTTACTTCAATCATTTCTTTTCCTCATAAGCCAAATGGGAGTGGGAAAGAACTCGACCAGTCTAAAAAGAGTTCGTCAACAAGTCTTTATTTCTAGTTGTTGAGCTGAAACAGTCTATCCCCAGACTGTTTCACTCCCACCCCCGCACAGCTCAAACTGTCTGAGAGACAGTTTGAGGTTGGAGATAAAGCGAACTTTGTTCGCAACAGTCGTAATGGTCAGATTGGGAGTGGGAAACACGAACAAATCTGCCAATCAACCACTGCGCTGAGATGTTGACTCGAACTCTGAGAAGCGAGGCTGGACTTTCTGCCCAGCCTCAGGATACTTAAAGCCTATCAACTATAGAACATTTTATAATTAACGAAAATCAAATCCGTCTGTAACAATCGGCTGAGTTAGCCTCACTCTCTTATTTCTAGGCTCGGGCTGAAAAACTCCACTGGAGTTACCTCGCTCTCCCGTTTCTAGGCTCAGGCTGTCTTTGGTCACTCTTTCATTTCAAGGTGACCAGTTGAAACAGTTCCCCAAACTGTTTCAACTTCCCTGACTGTCTCACTCATCGTCATCTTCATCACTTGTTAATAGGCTATTGACATGAACTAGGTTACTTGTCCCAAATTCGACATAGTCTACGGCTTCGCCAAGCAGGACGCCGTTCAAGAAGCCGATAACCATTGGCATGTTCATACCTGCATAGAGGTCAAACTGCCCACCTTCAATCAATTTTCGTGATACGACGTTGGCTGGTGTACCGCCCAACAAGTCTGCGAAGACAACAAAGTCATCTAGATTAGCAATTGTTTCTTCAAATTTTTTCTGGAAGTCTTCTGGACCTTCTTCTGGTAATAAAGCTACTGTGTAGATGTCCTCTTGAGGACCCATAATCATTTCAGTAGATTTTTTCAACTCCTCGCAGAAGATACCATGACTTACTAATACTAAACTTCTAACCATTATACCATACCAAATAGGAAGTGACCGATTGCTGACAAGCCAAGTGCAAGCACAATAATAATCAAGATAGCTTTAGTCGAAGTCATGCCACGACGACCAAGAAGCCAGAAGACAAATCCTGTAAAGATTGCAGGTACTAGACGTGGGAAGATAGTATTCAGAATGTCTTGAATATCAATCACTTTTTCTCCAATAGCTGGAGCCCAAGTTACTTCAAAGTTAATCATAGTTGCAATCAGGGCTCCCATCATGAAGACACCCATTACAGATGCTGCATCAACGAGAGCTGTCAAGCGATCGCGCATGGTTGTAATCAACTTAGTACCTTCTTTGTAGGCAACTTCCAACTGTTTCCAACGGAAAATATCATAGGCAATGGCTACTGCTACCCAAAGGAAGATACCAACTGGAGATCCCTCTTTACCCATAGTAGCAGCCACAGTCCCCATAATCGCTGGAACAAGAGAACCAAAGATTGAGTCACCAATTGGGGCAAATGGTCCCATCAAACCTGTCTTAACACCGTTAACCGCATCTTTAGAAGCCACACCGTCACTTTCTTCAAGTGCCAAGTCAATACCTGTGATGATGGTATGGAAAAATGGTGAAGTATTGAAGAACTGAGTATGCAATTTCATCATTTCCTTCAACTCAGGAGTACCATCTCCATACATTTTACGCAATTGTGGCAAAATCATGTAGAGGTAGCCAGATGCCTGCATCCGCTCATAGTTCCAACCAAGTTGGAAAGTGAACAAGCTACGTTTGTTGATTTGATTAAAATCTTCTTTTGTTAATTTGTAATTAGATTTCGTCATCTTCAATTTCCCCACTTTCTGAATTTGATGGAGCAACCACAGTTACTTTTTGGCTATTTTTGAAGTGAATCACTGAAAGGAATGCACCCACAATAGCGATACCAATCATTGACAAACCTTTGAAGTTATTGACAAAGCTTACGCCTGCATCTTCAGGAAGAGTGCCAACGATACCAGCAACTGCACCACCCAAAGCTGATACGTTACCGTAAAGAACAGTCAACATAGCTGTAAGAGCGAAACCGAATGCCAAGTAGTGAAGGTTGCGTTTAAGTGGAAGATAGTGAAGTAAGATTGCAAATCCAAGACCTGGAAGCATACGAGCTGCAAGAGTTAAGCCTGCTGCAATCCATTTGTATTCAGGCAACTCAATCGTAGTGACAAGAGTTTCTACAAGACCACCACCAAAAGCAAGGGCAAGAAAAACTGGAAGTGCACGAGAAAGTGCCCAAGGAATTGCACCAAGAAGGTAGTTGCGTTCAATACCAGCATAGTCAAAACGTTCAATTGCTGCATCTACACGATGGGCAAAGAAAGTAGTAGTGAAACGACCTAAAATATCTGTATAAACCAACAACCCTGCAACTGGTACGCCAATAGTGGAAATGGCAATTTCTGGATCTAAACCTTGTGAAATAGAGAAAGCTGTTGCAAGAACCGCACCAGATGTTGCATCAATACGTGACGCACCACCGAAAGTACCAACTCCCAAGACAACTAACTGCAAACTTGCACCAATTAGCAAGCCAACTTCCATGTTCCCCATGATTAAACCAGTGATAAACCCTGCAAAGACTGGCGAACCTGCTGACGATACAATTGTCAGCTCGTCACAAATCTGGTAAGCAGAGTAGAGCGTTAGAAGTAATATTTGCCACCATTGCATAATAGTGATCCTCCTTTAAATTTTTCAAAAATATCCAAATGTTATCTAACCTTATCCAATAATGGCATAAAGTCTTTTGGTGAATCGCCAGGTACCATTTGTGCAAATAATTTTACACCCTTAGCCGCCAAGGCATCAAAATCTGCAATATCCTTATCTACAACGTTAATAGAACGAGTTACAGAACGCGTTTCCGGAGTTTGAGACATATTCCCTACGTTCAACTCAGGGAGCTCAACCCCGTACTCTACCAAGCGAAGGAAGTTTTCTGGACGACGAGCAACAATCAAGAGACGTTGACTATCATACTTGCCCTCCTTAATATTATTAGCAGCCTTTTCAATCGGTAAAATCGATAATTTTACGCCTGGAGGACATGCTAATTTCAGTCCTTGTTTTTCAATGTCATTTTGAGCAACAGCATCATCGATAACCATGATACGACCGATGTTCAATTTCGTCGTCCATAAGTTAGCAACCTGACCGTGGATCAAACGACCATCAATACGCGTAGCAATAATTGCCATACAGTGTTCTCCTTTTCTTCATAAATCTTTTAGGCAGAAACCGATTAAAATTTCTACAAGTCTTTTATAACGGGTCTTTGTGAAAAATGAATCTTCTCTCTATATTTTCCTTCTGTCTCGAAGACAATTATTTCATTCGCTCCTTTCTTTAAGTATCCTTTTGGAATATAGAGATAGAGGATTGGCCCTTTTTCCCAAAAACGTCCAATATTTACATTATTAACGAAAACAACTCCCTTACCAAAACCTGTCATGTCTAAGTAAGTATCCGCAAGTTCATCCAGTTCAAACTGATAACGATAGAAAGCAGCTTGACCTTCCTCCCAGCCCTTACTAAAATCCAAGTCCTCAACTGACTCAAGATGCAAAGGATAGGTTTCCCAATGACCAATAAAATGTAAATCAGCCATCGCACCTCGACCAAGCCCTTTAGACTGGGTAGGAGCCGTTAGTTTGTGCCCATAGTTGACACGTCCCATATTTTCTACCAAAATATCTAATTTTAGCTTGTCATCTTTAAAATCCAATTCAACATCGTCACCAATCTCAGTCTGATACTGAGTTGCAACGAATTTTCCATCTGCATAAATTTGGATACGGTCACGCGCATCAACCACTCGGAAACGTTCCGCTTCTGTCTTATCCCGCTCCAGCTCTGTTCTATATAAAATATAACCTGTTGACTGATCAAGTTCTTCCATATTCTTAGGATAAAACCCTTTCACGCAACCGCTTACATTTTCTAGAGTAGCAAATAAACTCACCTTACCATGAAGCGACACATCTGAAAAAGCTTTTGCCTCTTTTACAAGCGGTTCTGCATACTCTAATTCAGGATAGACTTCTTTCAAACGTTGTTGCAAAAGATAAAACTTCTTAGTAGGATTTCCAGCTTCATCCAATATAGCATCATAATCATAAGAAGTTACCTGAGGCAAATCAATTTGACCACGAGCAGAGCAACCATTCATGAAACCAAAATTTGTTCCACCATGGAACATGTACAGATTCAAGGAGCCCAATTCGATACATTCCATAACCGAATCAACCATTTCCTCCGGCTCTCTACGAATAATTTCATCGCCCCAACGATTGAACCAACCATCCCAAAATTCCATACACATGAGTGGCCAATTCTTCTGATGTTCATTAAAGAATGCCGTCATATTTGCAAAATTCTCTCTAGCTTTAGAACCAAAGTTTCCTGTTACAAATACATCGTCCTCTATCAGTGTTCCTGCACGTAATGTTGCTCGCCAAGAACCGTCCGAGGTAAACAAGGGAGCAGTTAGACCATGTTTACGCATCAAGCCAGCCACCGATCTTAGATACTCCTTCTCCTCACCATAAGAGCCATACTCATTTTCCACTTGGAACATAAGTACATTTCCACCCTGTGCGAGTTGGAGCTTGGCCAATTTAGGAATAAGAGAAGCGTAATATTCATCTAAGTGCTGCAAGTACACCGAATCACTCGAACGTACTCTAAGCTCTTCCTTCATCAACCAAGCAGGGAGACCCCCCCATTCCCACTCAGCACAAATATAGGGGGAAGGACGTACAATTGCATAAAGCCCTAATTCTTGAGCCAATTTCAAAAATCGCTCAATATCCAATATACCCTCGTAACAAAACTCACCCTTTCGAGGTTCATGCATATTCCAAGGGACATAGGTTTCAACCGTATTAAAACCAAGGGCCTTTAAGTTATACAAAGAATGGTACCAATCATCAGGATGGACACGAAAATAATGAATCGCTCCTGATAAAATCTTAAAGGGTTCACCGTTCAAATAAAATTGGTCTCCAATATAAAATTCTTTCATTTCTTCCTCCGATGCAACCGCTTACCTTTCTATTAATATACTAACACTTCTTTATGGTTATGTCCAGTACTTTTTAAAAAATTTTTTACCATTTTTTATCACCTTTATAAAGTGAAAAAGTATATTTTTGTGGGTATTTTAGCTATATTTTTTGATTTTCATCAACTAATTTAGTATAATAAGCTGTGGAAAGGAAGGAAATAAGTATGAAAGTACCGAAGTACCAACTTATACAAAACGACTTACGCCAACAGATTGTTTCTGGCAAATTTGAAAATGGCGACAAATTTTACACAGAATCTGAATTAACAAAACTATTTAATGTTAGCTCCATTACCGTTATCCGTGCAGTAAACGAACTAGTTAAAGACGGCTACCTCGTTCGCCAACAAGGTAAAGGAACCTTTGTATCTCGTTCACGCAAAGGGCGTCTTGTAGAATTTTCTGATATTGAGATTTTTCCTATGGATAAGGATAAGGTTACTGTTCTCTCGTGCGAAAAAGGCAATAAACCCGATATCCTTGAAAAACTAAATCTTGACAAGAATGAGTTTTACTATAAAATTGTACGCGTCCGCGCAGCAGAAGACACTCCATACATCTTCCACAATTCATACATCCCTCAACGATATATTCAGAATCCAGATGCTCCACTCGAGCACTATCAATCAATCTATCAACGCTTCAAACTGGACTACAATATCCACATGTCCGAGGAACCATTTGTAGAAACAAATGAAATTGTCAGCCCATCTCCAAAAGAGGTTGCCACCCATTTGAAATTAAAAGCGACTGAACCAGCTGTACTACAAAACAAAACAACTACTAACAGTACTAGCGGTGAAGTGATGGAATATACTGAAACTTACAAACACTGGAAGTATTACAAATTTGAAATTACAGCCAATCATCGCTAAAAAAACGCAGACTAACGTCCGCGTTTTTTTCATATCCAATAACAATCAAAAGTAGTCTAGGAAACGAAACCGAAAATAGAACTGGATTTCATCAAGGCTCTTGACAACGAATAATTTTGATTTTCGAAGAGTATTAATTCTAATATCCCCGTTGATGGGTAATCTTGTAACGAAACTGGTCCGCTCTAGCAATACTAAACGTAAACTCGATAATTCTATTCTTATCATTATACGTTTTTCTTACCAAATGAAGCACTGGACTATTGCTTGGAATCCCGAGTATCTTAGCTTCATTATCCAAAGCAATACTTGCATAGAACTCTTCTTCTGCCAAACGAATCACCTGATGATAATCCTCTGAAAAAATTTCATACAAGGGAGTTGACTTCATTCGCTGAGCAGCTAATCCAGGAAATAGCGAGGCAGGAACATATGTCCTTTCCAGCATCATCGGAATCTCATCGGCAAGTCTCAAACGTTCAACTTCAAACACTTCCTCACCCTGACTAAGTTGTAGATGTTGCGCAATATAGTCCGACGCCTTAACCAATTCAAAGGATAAAATAGATGTCCTCGGTACTTTCCCAATTTTTTTCATTTGCTCAGTAAAACTATAGGCCTGAGACAAATCAACTGCAGTATCTGAAATCTCAGATACATAGGTTCCCTTACCATGCTTCTTATAGACTAAGCCACGTTTTTCCAATTCTTGCAAAGCCAAACGAACTGTAATACGACTGACACCATAAACCTGTGTCAACTCACGCTCTGAAAATAACTTGTCATTCGGAGCCATCCTCTCACGAATTGCAACTTCCAATTCATCAACCAACTGCAAATAGAGAGGTTTTTCAACAGTTTGACTAACCATAGACTCCTCCTTTCTAACCCACATAAGCTTACAAATCTATTTTACACCAAATTTCATATATTAACAACATCTTGGGTGATAAAATACCATCTCTTCAAGCTAAAGCAAGGTTACCTCGTCTGGCAAAGTAATGGTCTCTTTTCCCTGCTTGTCCATTACCAAGATTGTTGAGGGATAAAAAGGATCAAAACGACTACTTAAATCTACAGCCAGTACATTTTTATAACCTTCCTGCGAAAAGACCAGCGTAATCTTACCACGACGATTTTTGATAGAAAAACGGATTACATTTTTCAAAGGAATAACTCCTTTTAAGTAGTGATCAATAACATACCAGAAACTATCAATCACTTCCCCGGGAAGCGAGGTCACAACTCCAAAACTTGCATAGCGCCCATTTGTTTGTTCAAAGGCCATAAGCCCCTCCTTTACAATAAGAAAAAAGCCTGTAAAACAGGATTTTCTTTTCTAACTTTATCTACTTCTCAGTTCTAAATAGCGTTTGTACCAGATATTAACGTAGGCTGGAGAGAATGGTCCGCGCTGGTTATTAATCCAATCAACCAGTATCTTGACATTTTCCTTCAAAATAAAATCAATATCATCCGAATACTTCATCGCCTTACGATGACGCTCATATTCATCCACGTCCAGCAGTCTCTTTTCGCCATCAGCAAAGACCTTAACATCTAGGTCATAATCAATGTATTTGAGCGCCTCATTGTCGAGAACATATGGACTAGCAAGGTTACAATAATAGGAAACTCCGTTTTCACGAATCATTGCAATGATATTGAACCAGTATTTTTTATGAAAATAAACGATTGCTGGTTCTCTTGTTACCCAACGCCTACCATCATTTTCAGTCACTAAGGTATGATTATTGACTCCAATAATAGCATTTTCCGTTGTTTTTAATACCATGGTGTCACGCCAAGTGCGATGAATTTCACCGTCATGCTTATAACTTTGAATTGTAATAAAGTCGCCTTCCTTTGGTAATTTCACTTTGTTACCAACTTTCTACAATTACAATTTATCTTGACTATTATATCATATTTTTCTAACCTAGGCTAAATTTTTTCACAGATAATCACGAAGGACCGTCCGAATCCGATCAAAGTCATAACCCTTTCGAGCTAAAGCCTGTATCAACCTTTGCTTCAATTCATAGCCTTCATATTTACGACTATATTTTCTATACTGCTTATCCAATTCTTTGGCGATTAAATCATCTTCATTTTCCTCATCAGCCACAAGTTCCAACTGACCCAGGCTTTGTTTGGCCGTCTCATAAGAAAACCCCTTACCCATCAATCCCTGTACAACTTTATCTTGCAAAGCTCGAAGAGGCAACTTTCTTTGGTATCTACCCACCAATTTCTCCCCAATCTTCCCAGCAAGCTCTGAAAAATCTTCCTCAGCCAGCCTTTTATCAATCAGCGGTTTAGGAATTCCTTTCTGCATCAACTTCTGACGAATCATAGCTGGTCCCTTATCTCCATTTAGAGCATTCTGACGAACATAGCTATCAACATAATTCCCATCGTCCAGCCATTTTTCCTCTTCTAATACCGTCACAATCTTGACAATATTGTTTTCTTCAATTTCATATTTTTTTAGATAATCACTAACTTCTTTTTGGGTACGTTGCTTGAAGGAAAGGTAATAAAGTGCTAGATTTTTCCCATAAGAAAACTGAGCAAAATCGCGAAGCTCACGAAACTCCTGCTCCGTGATTTCCTTTCCCTTACTAAGCATGAAGCGAACAATTGTGTCTTCCGTAATATACAAACTATCCTGACCATCCACTTCAAGTAAATAAAGATGTTTCTTCTTTTCAATTTTTGTAATTCTCATTCTTTCATTATACAGGATTTTTCGGTAAAATAATAATATGAATCTACAAGTAAACCAACGAATCCCCTTAAAAATCAAACGAATGGGCATCAACGGAGAAGGCATCGGATTTTATCAAAAAACGCTAGTCTTTGTCCCTGGTGCCCTTAAGGGGGAAGAAATTTTTTGTCAAATTACCTCAGTCAAACGAAATTTCGTTGAAGCAAAATTGTTAAAAATCAACAAGGAATCAAAATTCCGTGTCAAGCCTGCCTGTGACATCTATCAAGCCTGTGGTGGTTGTCAAATCATGCACCTCCGCTATGATAAACAATTAGACTTCAAACAAGATCTCTTGCAGCAGGCCCTAAAAAAGTTCAAACCAGCTGGCTACGAAAACTACACTATTTATCCAACAATCGGTATGGATAAGCCTAGTCACTATCGTGCCAAATTACAGTTCCAGACTCGATCTTTCAAAGATCAAGTCAAGGCCGGTCTCTATGCAGAAAATTCCCATCGCTTGATTGGAATTACGAATTGTTACGTCCAAGATGCCGAAACACAAGAGATTATCAACGGAATCGCAAAGCTACTCACCAAGCACCGTATTCCTATTTACAATGAGCGCAAGCAACATGGAATCCGCACGGTTATGGTCCGCAAGGCTCGAAAAACAGGCCAAGTTCAAGTGATCTTTATCACCTCTTGTCAGGTTAATCTTACTAAATTAATTGATGAACTCACCAGTCAATTTCCAAGTATAATCACTATTGCTCTAAACTGGAATAGACAGAAAACGAGTGATATTTATGGTGAAAAAACAGAAATTTTATGGGGAGAACAAGCTATCGATGAGGCTGTTTTAGATTACGAATTTTCACTATCTCCACGGGCATTTTACCAACTAAATCCCCAACAAACAGAAATTCTCTACGGCGAGGCCGTCAAAGCTTTGGACATTTCAGGAAATGAAAACTTGATTGATGCCTACTGTGGCGTGGGCACAATCGGCTTCGCCTTTGCTAAAAAGGTCAAATCTGTTCGAGGTATGGACATTATTCCAGAAGCCATCGAGGATGCTAAAGCAAACGCTAAGCGAATGGGACTATCCAATACCCACTATGAAGCAGGTAAAGCAGAAGAAATCATTCCAAAGTGGTACCAAGAAGGCTACAGGGCCGATGCCTTGGTAGTTGATCCTCCACGAACTGGACTCGATGAAAAGCTCCTCAAAACCATTTTGGATTACAAACCAGCTAAAATGGTTTACGTATCCTGCAACGTCTCCACTCTTGCAAAGGACCTTGTTGAGCTAAGCAAAGCCTACAAGGTAGAATACATTCAATCTGTCGACATGTTTCCCCACACAGCACGGACCGAAGCGGTTGTTAAACTAAGCAAAAAATAAAAGGCATATAAGACTATGATGGGTAAACCCACTATGGTCATATAGTGCCTTTTTGAGTGTAGAAAAAAGTCCCATATGACCTACACTGAAAAACAACAAAACTCACATTTTCCAACGCCAAATTAGAAACAACTAACAATCTCATCAAAGTCATTAAAAGAAATGCCTTTGGTTTCAGGAAGATGAAAACTATAAAAACCGATTTTGATGCTTTGAACAGTGAAAAGGGGCTCTATAATTTCTGTAGTGGGTAAAACCACTGTGGAGATTATGGAGCCATTTTTGAGTATAGAAAAAAAGTCCCATATGACCTATAATGAAAAGCGACGAAACTCACATTAGAAAGACTCATATGGAACAACTAAATCTTATCACAAATTTTCTCAGAATTAAAGACAAAAATATCGTTATCACTGATGAATATGATATGGGAACTCACTTAGAACTCCACGGTCACTTGGATTACACAGCCCCTAAATGCCCTTCCTGCAAGGGACAAATGGCAAAATACGATTTCCAAAAAGCCTCCAAAATTCCCTATCTAGAAACAGCTGGCTATCCCTTACTTATCCGTCTTAGAAAGCGTCGTTTCAAGTGCAAAGAATGTGCGAAAATGGCTGTCGCTGAAACTCCTCTTGTCAAGAAGAACCACCAAATCTCCGTCGCTGTTAACCAGAAGATCGCCCAATTACTCATCGAAAATCAAGCAATGACACATATTGCACACAGGCTATCCATCTCAACATCATCAGTTATCAGAAAGCTCAATGAGTTCAAGTTTGAAACAGATTGGAACACCTTACCTGAGGTGTTGAGCTGGGATGAGTATGCCTTTAAGAAAGGGAAGATAAGCTTTATCGCTCAAGATTTCAACTCCCTAAACGTCATTGCTATTCTGGACGGAAGAACTCAAGCAACCATCCGAAACCACTTTCTACGCTATCCTAGAAAGGTTAGAAATCAGGTCAAAGTCATTACCATGGATATGTTTAGTCCCTACTACAAATTGGCTAACCCCTTCGCTCTCCAATTTCTAAGCTCAGGCTGAAACAGTCTATTCCCAGACTGTTTCACTCCCAAACGCAAAGATTGTTCTGGATCGCTTTCATATCGTGCAACACCTTAGTCGTGCTATGAACCGTGTCCGTATTCAAATTATGAACCAACTTGATAGAAAATCGCAGGAATACCGAGCTTTGAAACGCTACTGGAAATTGATTCAACAGGATAGTCGTAAACTCAGCGATAAACGATTTTATCGCCCTATGTTTCGGATGCATTTAACCAACAAGGAAATTCTAGAAAAACTCCTATCCTACTCAGATGAACTCCGACAGCACTATGAACTCTATCAATTTCTCTTGTTCCATTTCCAAGAGAAAAATTCAGATCATTTCTTCAGTCTCATCGAACAGGAAATGGCCACTGTTAATCCTATTTTCCAGACGGTATTTAAGACATTTCTAAAGGATAAAGACAAGGTTTTAAACGCCATGGAATTGCCTTATTCCAACGCCAAACTGGAAGCTACCAATAATCTCATCAAAGTCATTAAAAGAAATGCCTTTGGTTTCAGGAAGATGAAAACTAGAAAAACGGATTTTGATTGCTTTGAACAGTGAAAAGGGCTGGGAATAGCCCTTTTCAGCTTATCTCCTGAAAATAAGAAAGAGATAAAGAAAGAGAGAACGAAGTTCGTCCTCTCTAGGTCTTAGCTTTTCATCTACCCACTACAGTTGACAAAGAGCCCAATAATCGGGAAGACAGGATTCGAACCTGCGACACCTTGGTCCCAAACCAAGTACTCTACCAAGCTGAGCTACTTCCCGATACTATTAAAAATAAAGCTCCCCTAACGTCTCCATTAAGCGAGTGATG